>NZ_JBSPUQ010000017.1:0-110938 GCF_056861055.1 Stenotrophomonas sp. 115C5 | reverse complement strand
CCTTCGCGGATGGCGAAGCGCAGGCCTTCGTCCATTGCCACCGGGTTGATCAGGGTGACGACCATCTTGACGTTGTCACCCGGCATCACCATTTCGACGCCTTCCGGCAGCGCAGCTGCGCCGGTGATGTCGGTGGTGCGGAAGTAGAACTGCGGACGGTAGCCGTTGAAGAACGGGGTGTGACGGCCGCCCTCGTCCTTCGACAGGACGTAGACTTCGCCTTCGAACTTGGTGTGCGGCTTGATCGAACCCGGCTTGGCCAGGACCTGGCCACGCTCGACGTCGTCACGCTTGGTGCCGCGCAGCAGCAGGCCAGCGTTGTCGCCCGCCTGACCCTGGTCCAGCAACTTGCGGAACATTTCAACGCCGGTCACGGTGGTCTTCTGCACCGGACGGATGCCGACGATTTCGATTTCGTCGCCAACCTTGATCACGCCGCGCTCGATACGACCGGTCACCACGGTGCCGCGGCCCGAGATCGAGAACACGTCTTCCACCGGCATCAGGAACGGCTTGTCGATCGCGCGCTCCGGCTCCGGAATCCAGCTGTCCAGGGCATCGACCAGCTTCAGGATGGCCGGCACGCCGATGTCGCTCTGGTCGCCTTCCAGCGCCAGACGGGCCGAACCGGCGATGATCGGGGTGTCGTCGCCCGGGAAGTCGTACTTGCTCAGCAGCTCGCGCACTTCCATCTCGACCAGCTCGAGCAGCTCGGCGTCGTCAACCATGTCGGCCTTGTTCAGGAACACGACGATGTACGGCACGCCGACCTGACGCGACAGCAGGATGTGCTCGCGGGTCTGCGGCATCGGGCCGTCAGCGGCCGAGCACACCAGGATCGCGCCGTCCATCTGGGCGGCACCGGTGATCATGTTCTTGACGTAGTCAGCGTGGCCCGGGCAATCGACGTGGGCGTAGTGACGGACCGGGGATTCGTATTCGACGTGCGCGGTCGAGATCGTGATACCACGGGCCTTTTCTTCCGGAGCGGCGTCGATCGAGGAGTAATCCTTGAACTCGCCACCGAAGCGCTCGGCACCGATCTTGGTCAGTGCAGCGGTCAGCGTGGTCTTGCCGTGGTCGACGTGACCGATGGTGCCGACGTTGACGTGCGGCTTGGTGCGCTCGAACTTACCCTTTGCCATTGTTCTATACCTTGATTGTTCGTAAGTGGTTTCAAGAGAGGCTGAGCGAGGCTCAGCCCTTCTTCATGACGGCTTCGGCGATGTTGGTCGGCGCCGGCTCGTAGTGATCGAATTCCATGGTGAAGGTGGCGCGGCCCTGGGTCTGCGAACGCAGCGCAGTGGCGTAGCCGAACATTTCACCCAGCGGGATCATCGCGTTGATGATGCTGGCCGAACCGTCACCGGTGGTGTCGGAACCCTGCAGCACGCCGCGACGACGGCTGACGTCGCCCATCACGTCACCCTGGTAATCCTCCGGGGTCACGATCTCGACCTTCATGATCGGCTCCAGCAGCACCGGCTTGGCCTTGGCGAAGCCCTGCTTGAAGGCCATCGACGAAGCCAGCTTGAACGCCATTTCCGAGGAGTCGACGTCGTGGTACGAACCGAACACCAGCTTCACCTTGACGTCCACGACCGGGAAGCCAGCCAGCGGACCGCTGGTGATGGTTTCGCGCAGGCCCTTTTCAACCGACGGAATGAATTCCTTCGGGATCACGCCGCCGGTGATGTCGTTGATGAACAGGAAGTCGTCCTTGATGGCCGGAGCCAGCTTCGGATCGGCACGGTCGGCAGCGGTGATCGGCGACAGTTCGATCACGACGTGACCGTACTGACCCTTACCACCGGACTGCTTGGCGTGCTTGTAGTCCGACTTGACGTCGGCCAGGGTGATGGTTTCGCGGTAGGCCACCTGCGGCGCGCCGACGTTGGCTTCAACGTTGAACTCGCGCTTCAGGCGGTCGACGATGATGTCCAGGTGCAGCTCGCCCATGCCCGAGATGATGGTCTGGCCGGATTCTTCGTCGGTCTTGACGCGGAACGACGGATCTTCCTGCGCCAGACGGCCCAGGGCCAGACCCATCTTTTCCTGGTCCGACTTGGTCTTCGGCTCGACGGCCATCGAGATCACCGGCTCCGGGAACGTCATGCGCTCCAGGATGATCGGGGCGTCCACAGCGCACAGGGTGTCACCGGTGGTGGTGTCCTTCAGGCCCACGGCAGCGGCGATGTCACCGGCCAGAACTTCCTTGATTTCCTCGCGGTTGTTCGAGTGCATCTGCAGGATGCGGCCGATGCGCTCCTTCTTGCCCTTCACCGAGTTCAGCACGGTGTCGCCACCGTTCAGGGTGCCCGAGTAGACACGGAAGAAGGTCAGCGCGCCGACGAACGGGTCGGTGATGATCTTGAAGGCCAGCGACGAGAACGGAGCCTTGTCGTCCGACTTGCGGGTCATTTCGACGGTGTCGTCGTCAACGTCCACGCCCTTCACGTCCGGCACGTCGACCGGCGACGGCAGCAGCTGGATCACGCCGTCCAGCATGGCCTGCACGCCCTTGTTCTTGAAGGCCGAGCCGCAGTACATCGGCACGATTTCAGTGGCCAGGGTGCGGGTACGCAGCGCATTGATGATTTCAGCCTCGGCCAGCTCTTCGCCGCCCAGGTACTTTTCCATCAGCTCTTCGCTGGCTTCGGCAGCGGTCTCGACCATGAACTGGCGAGCCTCTTCAGCCGGGCCCTGCAGGTCGGCCGGAATTTCACCGTACTCGAACTTCATGCCCTGCGAAGCCTCATCCCAATGGATGGCCTTCATCTTTAGCAGGTCGACAACGCCCTTGAAGTTGTCTTCAGCGCCGATCGGCAGCTGCATCGGCACGGCAACCGCGCCCAGCTTGGCCTTCAGCTGGCCGACGACCTTCTGGAAGTTGGCACCGGTGCGGTCCATCTTGTTGACGAACGCGATGCGCGGCACGTGGTACTTGTTGGCCTGGCGCCACACGGTTTCCGACTGCGGCTGCACGCCACCGACGGCGCACAGGACGAAGACGGCACCGTCGAGCACGCGCAGCGAGCGCTCCACTTCGATGGTGAAGTCGACGTGCCCGGGGGTGTCGATGATGTTGAAGCGGTGCTCCGGCAGGGACTTGTCCATGCCCTTCCAGAACGCGGTGGTGGCAGCGGACTGGATCGTGATGCCACGCTCCTGCTCCTGCTCCATCCAGTCCATGGTGGCGGCGCCGTCGTGCACTTCACCGATCTTGTGGCTCTTGCCGGTGTAGAACAGGATGCGCTCGGACGTGGTGGTCTTGCCGGCATCGATGTGAGCCATGATGCCGAAGTTACGGTAACGCTCGATGGGAGTGGAACGGGCCACGGGAGCCTCTCAGATTTCTTGGATTTCGGATGGCCGAACGCCGCCTTTCGGCGGCCTTCGGATTGGCGCAGTCCTTCTGGGACCGCGAGGCAGCACGCACCGAAGTGGTGCTGCCCTGCCTGTTTTACAAGGCCGTCAAACTCACCAGCGGTAGTGGGCGAATGCCTTGTTGGCTTCGGCCATGCGGTGGGTTTCTTCGCGCTTCTTGATGGCGCCGCCACGGTTTTCCGAGGCGTCGATCAGTTCAGCAGCCAGCTTCTTCGGCATGGTGTTCTCACCACGCTTGCGCGCGGAGTCGATCAGCCAGCGCATGGCCAGAGCCATCTTGCGCGACGAACGCACTTCGACCGGCACCTGGTAGGTGGCACCACCGACGCGGCGCGACTTGACTTCGACCGCCGGAGCGACGTTGTCCAGAGCCTTCTGCACCAGTTCAATGGCGTTGGCGCTGCTGTTCTTCTCGGTGATCACGTCCATGGCGCCGTACACGATCTTTTCGGCGACGGACTTCTTGCCGCTCTGCATGACCATGTTGATGAAGCGGGCGATGGTTTCGCTTCCGTGCTTCGGATCGGGCAGGACGGAACGCTGCGGAGTATTACCCTTACGCGACATAGTGCTCTCTCCTTATGCCTTCGGACGCTTGGCGCCGTACTTGGAACGGGCCTGGCGACGCTTGGCAACGCCGGCGGCGTCGAGCGAGCCACGAACGGTGTGGTAACGCACACCCGGCAGGTCCTTGACGCGACCGCCGCGGATCAGGACCACGGAGTGCTCCTGCAGGTTGTGGCCTTCACCACCGATGTAGGAAATCACTTCTTCCTGGTTGGTCAGGCGGACCTTGGCAACCTTGCGCAGAGCCGAGTTCGGCTTCTTCGGAGTGGTGGTGTAGACACGGGTGCAGACGCCACGGCGCTGCGGGCACTTGTCGAGCGCCGGCGAGGCACTCTTGTAGGTGGTCGCTTGCCGCGGCTTGCGGACCAGCTGGTTGATCGTCGCCATCAGTAGGTTCTTCTGATTGGTGGCCGGAAAATCCGACCAGAGATGCGGAAATGTTAAAGCAGGCCAAAATTCTGGCCTGCTGAGACAGACGATTGTAGCAACCCGTCAGGAAAGCAGTCAAACGCCTCCTGTCAAGCCCGTTCCTGATCCTGGAACGTTACTGGGGGGCCTCCATGTACCCCGTTCAGGTTGGCCGGGAGGATCGCGGTCGATCCCCCTGCCCTTTCCCTACCCGTCGATGAACCGACGGGGTGGTCCGGCCTGCTGGCCGGACCGGATACCTCATTCTTCGCCAGACGCCTGTTCAGCTTCAGCTTCAACGGCCGGAGCCTCGACTGCAGCAGGGGTGCCGGTCAGGGCCTGCATCTCCGAGTCGGTCAGACCCGAAGCGCCGCGGCGGCGGCTGCTGTGGTACGACAGACCGGTACCGGCCGGGATCAGGCGGCCCACGATCACGTTTTCCTTCAGACCGCGCAGGTTGTCCTTGGTACCGCGGACGGCCGCTTCGGTCAGCACGCGAGTGGTTTCCTGGAACGACGCGGCCGAGATGAACGATTCGGTCGCCAGCGAGGCCTTGGTGATACCCAGCAGGACCGGATCGAAGTGCGCCGGCAGCTCGTTGCGGGTCGACAGGCGCGCATTCTCCTCGATAACGCGCTGACGCTCCACCTGTTCACCGTTCAGGAACTTGCTGCTGCCCTGGTCGGTGATCTCGACCTTGCGCAGCATCTGGCGGGTGATCACCTCGATGTGCTTGTCGTTGATCTTCACGCCCTGCAGGCGGTACACGTCCTGGATTTCCTTCACCAGGTAGGCGGCCAGCGGTTCGACGCCCAGCAGGCGCAGGATGTCCTGCGGGCTCGGCTCGCCGTCCACGATGGTTTCACCCTTGGTGACGTGCTCGCCTTCGAACACGATGACCTGGCGGTACTTCGGAATCAGCTCTTCGTGCTCCGAACCATCGGTGTCCTTGATGATCAGGCGCTGCTTGCCCTTGGTGTCCTTGCCGAAGCTGATGATGCCCGAACGCTCGGCCAGCACCGCCGGATCCTTCGGCTTGCGGGCTTCGAACAGATCGGCCACGCGCGGCAGACCACCGGTGATGTCGCGGGTCTTCGACGCTTCCTGCGGGATCTTGGCGACCACGTCGCCCACGCCCACTGCGGCGCCGTCCTGCAGGTTGACGATCGAACGCGGCGGCAGCAGGTACTGCGCCGGCAGATCGGTGCCCGGGATCGACAGGTCGTTGCCCTTGGCGTCGACGATGCGCACGATCGGGCGCAGGTCCTTGGCCTGGGTACCGCGACGCTTCGGATCGGTGATTTCGCGCGAAGCCAGGCCGGTCAGCTCGTCGGTCTTCTCGATGACGGTGATGCCGTCGACGAAGTCGATGAAGCGGATGAAGCCGGCCACTTCCGACACGATCGGGTGGTTATGCGGATCCCAGTTGGCCACGGTCTGGCCAGCCTTGATCGCATCACCGTCCTTGGACGTGATGGTCGCACCGTACGGCAGCTTGTAACGCTCACGCTCACGGCCGTGGGCATCGAGCACCGAGATTTCGCCCGAGCGCGACACTGCCACCAGCGAGCCGTTGGCGTGCTCGACGGACTTGAGGTTGCTGAACTTGACCGAGCCGGTGGTCTTGACGGTGATGTTGTCGACCGCAGCAGCTCGCGACGCCGCACCACCGATGTGGAACGTACGCATGGTCAGCTGGGTACCCGGCTCACCGATGGACTGGGCGGCGATGACGCCGACCGCTTCACCGATGTTGACCAGGTGGCCACGGGCCAGATCGCGGCCGTAGCAGCGCGAGCAGACACCGAAGGCCGATTCGCAGGAGATCGTCGAGCGGACCTTGATGGTCTGCACGCCGGCATCTTCCAGCTTGGCAACCCAGGCTTCGTCCAGCAGGGTGTTGCGGGTGACGATCGGATCTTCGTCGTTGCCCGGCAGGAACACGTCCTCGGCAACCACGCGACCCAGCACGCGGTCCTTCAGCGGCTCGACCACGTCGCCGCCTTCCACGATCGGGGTCATGATCAGGCCTTCGGTGGTACCGCAATCCACCTCGGTGATCACCACGTCCTGCGCGACGTCGACCAGACGACGGGTCAGGTAACCCGAGTTCGCGGTCTTCAGCGCGGTATCGGCCAGACCCTTACGGGCACCGTGGGTGGAGTTGAAGTACTCCTGCACGTTCAGGCCTTCACGGAAGTTCGCCTTGATGGGCGTCTCGATGATCGAGCCGTCCGGACGCGCCATCAGGCCACGCATGCCGGCCAGCTGACGGATCTGCGCCTGCGAACCACGCGCACCGGAGTCGGCCATGATGTACAGCGAGTTCATCGACTTCTGGTCGATGGTCTCACCCTTGGCATTGACCACCTTCTCGGTACCGATGGTGTCCATCATCGCCTTGGCGATGCGCTCGTTGGTGCGCGACCAGATGTCGACCACCTTGTTGTAGCGCTCGCCGGCGGTGACCAGACCCGACTGGTACTGCTCCTGGATTTCCAGCACTTCGGCTTCGGCCTCGGTGAGGATGCCCTTCTTCTCGTCCGGGATCAGCATGTCGTCGATGCCGATCGAGACGCCGGCGCGGGTCGCGTAGGCGAAGCCGGTGTACATCAGCTTGTCGGCGAACACGACCGTGTCCTTCAGGCCCAGCTGGCGGTAGCTGGAGTTGATCAGGCGGCTGATATTCTTCTTGGTCAGCTCGGTGTTGGCCAGCGCGAACGGCAGGCCTTCCGGCAGGATTTCAGCCAGCAGGGCGCGACCGATCGTGGTGTCCACGATCGAGGTCTTGTTCTGCTTGATGCCGTCTTCGTCGGTCACCACTTCGGTGATGCGGACCTTGACGCGCGCGTGCAGTTCCACCACGCGGTTGTCGTAGGCACGCTTCACTTCGGCGATGTTGGCGAAGGCCATGCCCTCGCCCTTCTTGTTTTCCAGCGAGCGGGTCATGTAGTACAGACCCAGCACGACGTCCTGCGACGGCACGATGATCGGCTCGCCGTTGGCCGGCGACAGGATGTTGTTGGTCGACATCATCAGCGCACGCGCTTCCAGCTGGGCTTCCAGCGAGAGCGGCACGTGGACGGCCATCTGGTCACCGTCGAAGTCGGCGTTGAACGCGGTGCAGACCAGCGGATGCAGCTGGATGGCCTTGCCTTCGATCAGCACCGGCTCGAACGCCTGGATGCCCAGACGATGCAGGGTCGGCGCACGGTTCAGCATCACCGGATGCTCGCG
Organism: Stenotrophomonas sp. 115C5; assembly: GCF_056861055.1. NCBI lineage: Bacteria > Pseudomonadati > Pseudomonadota > Gammaproteobacteria > Lysobacterales > Lysobacteraceae > Stenotrophomonas > Stenotrophomonas sp. 115C5. The sequence goes on along the minus strand of NZ_JBSPUQ010000017.1, from coordinate 103,339 downwards.
GATGACCTCTTCCAGGATGTCCCAGACTTCGGCTTCTTCGCGCTCGACCAGCTTCTTGGCGGCCTTGATGGTGGTGGCCAGGCCACGACGCTGCAGCTTTGCGAAGACGAACGGCTTGAACAGCTCGAGCGCCATCTTCTTCGGCAGGCCGCACTGGTGCAGGCGCAGGTACGGACCGACCACGATGACCGAACGGCCCGAGTAGTCGACGCGCTTGCCGAGCAGGTTCTGGCGGAAGCGACCCTGCTTGCCCTTGATCATGTCGGCCAGCGACTTCAGCGGGCGCTTGTTGGTGCCGGTGATGGCACGGCCGCGACGGCCGTTGTCCAGCAGCGCATCGACCGATTCCTGCAGCATGCGCTTTTCATTGCGCACGATGATGTCCGGCGCGCTCAGTTCGAGCAGGCGGCGCAGGCGGTTGTTGCGGTTGATGACGCGGCGGTACAGGTCGTTCAGGTCGGAGGTCGCGAAGCGGCCGCCATCCAGCGGGACCAGCGGACGCAGGTCCGGCGGCAGCACCGGCAGCACGGTCATGACCATCCACTCCGGACGGTTGCCCGATTCCAGGAAGGCTTCGATCAGCTTGATGCGCTTGGTGAGGCGCTTGAGCTTGGTTTCCGAACCGGTAGCAGCAATTTCCTCGCGCAGGCGGGTCATTTCCGACTGCAGGTCGATGGTGCGCAGCAGTTCGTACACGGCCTCGGCGCCCATGGCGGCGTCGAAGTCGTCACCGTGCTCCTGGCGGGCCTGCAGGTACTGTTCTTCGGTCAGCAGCTGGCGGCGCTCCAGGGCGGTCAGGCCCGGCTCGGTCACCACGTAGGCTTCGAAGTACAGAACGCGCTCGATGTCGCGCAGGGTCATGTCCAGCATCAGGCCGATGCGCGACGGCAGCGACTTCAGGAACCAGATGTGCGCGACCGGCGAAGCCAGGTCGATGTGGCCCATGCGCTCACGACGCACCTTGGCCAGGGTCACTTCGGTGCCGCACTTTTCGCAGACCACGCCGCGGTGCTTCATGCGCTTGTACTTGCCGCACAGGCACTCGTAGTCCTTCACCGGGCCGAAGATGGCGGCGCAGAACAGGCCGTCGCGTTCCGGCTTGAAGGTACGGTAGTTGATGGTTTCCGGCTTCTTCACTTCGCCGAAGGACCACGAACGGATCAGGTCCGGCGAAGCCAGCGCGATCTTGATCGCGTCGAAGTCCAGCGTCTGGCGCTGCTGGTTGAAGAGGTTGAGCAGGTCTTTCATGGTGTTCTCCAGAAGGAGGAATGCTGTGTCGATGGGCTTTCAGTTCACTGCCAGCGGCGCGGCGGCGGACCGCCGCGCCGGCATGGATCAGTTGTCTTCCAGTTCCATGTTGATGGCCAGCGAGCGGATTTCCTTCACGAGCACGTTGAAGGATTCCGGCATGCCCGCGACCATCTCGTGCTCACCGTCGACGATGTTCTTGTACATCTGGTTGCGGCCCTGCACGTCATCGGACTTCACCGTCAGCATTTCCTGCAGGGTGTAGGCCGCGCCGTAGGCTTCCAGCGCCCAGACTTCCATTTCACCGAAGCGCTGGCCGCCGAACTGCGCCTTGCCGCCCAGCGGCTGCTGGGTGACGAGCGAGTACGGACCGGTCGAACGGGCGTGCATCTTGTCGTCGACCAGGTGGTTCAGCTTCAGGTAGTGCATGTAACCCACGGTGGTGTGGCGATCGAACGCTTCACCGGTGCGGCCGTCGTACAGCTGGGTCTGGCCACTGCTCGGCAGGTCGGCCAGTTCCAGCATGCGCTTGATTTCCGCTTCGGTGGCGCCGTCGAACACCGGCGTTGCCATCGGCACGCCGTCGGTCAGGTTGCGGGCCAGACGCAGCAGTTCCTCGTCGCTGAACTGCGACAGGTCGACACGGTTGGCCACGTTGGTGTCGTCGTGGTTGTAGATGTCGTCCAGGAACTTGCGCAGGTCGGCAACGGCGGCCTGGGCCTCCATCATCGCCTGGATCTTGCGGCCCAGGCCCTTGGCGGCCCAGCCCAGATGCACTTCCAGGATCTGGCCGATGTTCATACGCGACGGTACGCCCAGCGGGTTCAGCACGATGTCCACGGTTTCGCCCGAGGCCATGTACGGCATGTCCTCGACCGGCACCACGTTGGAGACCACACCCTTGTTGCCGTGGCGGCCTGCCATCTTGTCGCCCGGCTGGATGCGGCGCTTCACGGCCAGGAACACCTTGACCATCTTCAGCACGCCCGGGGCGAGGTCGTCGCCGGCGGTGATCTTGCCGCGCTTGTCGGCGAAGCGACGCTCGAATTCCTTCTCGTGCGCCTGGATCTGCTTCTGCGCGCGCTCGATGGCTTCCGAAGCGTCCTCGTCCTTCATGCGCAGGGCGAACCAGTCAGCCTTCTTCAGGCCGTCCAGGAAGGCGTCGCTGATCACGTCACCCTTCTTCAGGCCAGCGCCACCGTTGACCACCTTGCCCACGATCTGCGAACGCAGACGCATGTAGATGGCCGCTTCCAGGATGCGGAACTGGTCGTCGAAGTCCTTCTTGACGCGCTTGATTTCAGACTCTTCGATCTGGCGGGCGCGCTTGTCCTTCTCGATGCCGTCGCGGGTGAAGACCTGCACGTCGATGACGGTGCCGTCCATGCCCGGCGGAACGCGCAGCGAGCTGTCCTTAACGTCCGAAGCCTTCTCGCCGAAGATCGCGCGCAGCAGCTTCTCTTCCGGGGTCAGCTGGCTTTCGCCCTTCGGGGTGACCTTGCCGACCATGATGTCGCCGGCGCGGACTTCGGCACCGATGTACACCACGCCGCTCTCGTCCAGGCGGTTCAGCGCCTGCTCGGAGACGTTCGGGATGTCGGCGGAGATTTCCTCCGGCCCCAGCTTGGTGTCACGCGCGACGCAGGTCAGCTCTTCGATGTGGATCGTGGTGTAGCGATCCTCTTCCACCACGCGCTCGGAGAGCAGGATGGAGTCTTCGAAGTTGTAGCCGTTCCACGGCATGAACGCGATCAGCATGTTCTGGCCCAGGGCCAGTTCGCCGATGTCGGTGGACGGACCGTCGGCCAGCACGTCGCCGCGGGCGATGACGTCACCCACCTGGACCAGCGGACGCTGGTTGATGCAGGTGTTCTGGTTCGAACGGGTGTACTTGACCAGGTTGTAGATGTCCACGCCTGCGTCGGTGGCGCCAACGATCTCTTCCTCGTTGACCTTGACCACGATGCGGGCAGCGTCGATCTGCACGATCTCGCCACCACGGCGGGCGTTCACGGTCACACCCGAGTCACGGGCCACGGCGCGCTCGATGCCGGTACCGACCAGCGGCTTCTGCGCACGCAGGGTCGGCACGGCCTGACGCTGCATGTTGGCGCCCATCAGTGCACGGTTCGCGTCATCGTGCTCCAGGAACGGAACCAGTGCGGCCGCGATCGACACGGTCTGCATCGGCGAGACGTCCATGAAGTGGACTTCCGCCGGCGGCTTCAGCAGCGATTCGCCCTGGAAGCGGCACGGAACGAACTGCTCGGTCAGCACGCTGTCGGCATTGGTCAGGGCGTTGGCCTGTGCAATGACGTACTCGTTTTCTTCGATCGCCGACAGGAACTCGACTTCGTCATAGACCTTGCCGTCCACGACCTTGCGGTACGGGGTCTCAAGGAAACCGTACTGGTTGGTGCGGGCGTACACGGCCAGCGAGTTGATCAGGCCGATGTTCGGGCCTTCCGGGGTTTCGATGGTGCAGACGCGGCCGTAATGGGTCGGGTGCACGTCGCGCACTTCGAAGCCGGCGCGCTCACGGGTCAGGCCGCCCGGGCCCAGGGCCGAGACGCGACGCTTGTGGGTCACTTCCGACAGCGGGTTGTTCTGGTCCATGAACTGCGACAGCTGCGAGGAGCCGAAGAACTCCTTGATGGCAGCGGCGACCGGCTTGGCGTTGATCAGTTCCTGCGGGGTCAGGCCTTCCGACTCGGCCATCGACAGGCGCTCCTTGACCGCGCGCTCGACGCGGACCAGGCCCACGCGGAACACGTTCTCGGCCATTTCACCGACCGAACGCACGCGACGGTTGCCCAGGTGATCGATATCGTCGACCACGCCGCGACCGTTGCGGATCTCGGTCAGGACCTTGATCACGTCCAGGATGTCGGAGCTGTCGCCATGGGCGGCGACCAGGCGCTTGGACTCTTCGTCGTTGCGCTCACCGTAGTACTTGCGGTCGTACAGCACGGCTTCGCCGGTGGTTTCCTTGCGGCCCACGCGACGGTTGAACTTCATGCGGCCGACCGCGGACAGGTCGTAGCGCTCGAAGGTGAAGAACAGGTTGTGGAACAGGTTCTGCGCGGCATCCTTGGTCGGCGGCTCGCCCGGACGCATCATGCGGTAGATCTCGACCAGGGCTTCCAGCTGGGTCTTGGTCGGGTCGATGCGCAGAGTGTTGGACAGGTACGGGCCACGATCCAGATCGTTCACCCACAGGGTGCCAACGGCATCCACGCCGGCCTTGCGGAAGGCCTGCAGCTGCTCGTCGGTGATCTCGTCATTGGCCTGGGCCAGCAGTTCGCCGGTCGAGGCGTCGACCACGTCGTGCGACAGGATGCGGCCGACGATGTAGTCGTCCGGCACGGCCAGGGCGGCGATGCCCGAGGCTTCCAGCTGCTTGATGTGGCGCGCGGTGATGCGCTTGCCGGCTTCCACGATGACCTTGTCGCCGTCGGCGAGGTCAAAGCCCAAGGTTTCGCCACGCAGGCGCTCCGGCACCAGCTCCAGCTGGACGCCTTCATCCGGGTTGATGTGGAAGGTGTTGATCTCGAAGAACTCGGCCAGCATCTCTTCGTTGCTGTAGCCAAGCGCGCGCAGCAGGATCGACACCGGCAGCTTGCGGCGGCGGTCGATACGGGTGAACAGCGCGTCCTTCGGGTCGAACTCGAAGTCCAGCCAGGAACCGCGGTAAGGAATGATGCGGGCGCTGTACAGCAGCTTGCCCGAGCTGTGGGTCTTGCCACGGTCGTGGTCGAAGAACACGCCCGGCGAGCGGTGCAGCTGCGAGACGATGACGCGCTCGGTGCCGTTGACGATGAAGGTGCCGTTCTCGGTCATCAGCGGGATTTCGCCCAGATAGACCTCCTGCTCCTTCACGTACTTGATGGCCTTGGTCGACGACTCACGGTCGTAGATCACCAGGCGCACGGTCACGCGCAGCGGGGCGCCGTAGCTCATGCCACGCTGGCGGCACTCACGCTCGTCGAAGACCGGTTCGCCCAGCTTGTAGCCGACGTATTCCAGGGCAGCATTGCCGCTGTAGCTGGCGATCGGGAAGACCGACTTCAGCGCAGCGTGCAGGCCGTGGTCCGTGCGCTTGGCCGGATCGACGTTTTCCTGCAGGAATTCACGATAGGAATCCACCTGGATGGCGAGCAGGAACGGCACTTCGAGAATCGAGCGCTGCTTGCCGAAATCCTTGCGGATACGCTTTTTTTCGGTGAACGAATAGGACGTCATGAGGTCTTCCACCTTGTTGTGCGGATCGTGCGCCCACGATCCGAAGGGAACTTGAAATTGTCAGTTGGAAGTCGCTGGTATTGCCGGCACCAGCACGCCTTCTCCCGCTACTTCCAACTGCCAACTCGTCTGCATCCACTCCCCCGCTGCCGCGCGCTGCGCTGGCCGGCCGGGGTCTGACCGCAGCCCGTGTTGGGCTTTTTGCCGCTCGTTACATCCACGCGTGGCGTGGATCTACAACACTGCAACAACGACCAAAGGCCGGGGGCTTACGCCCCCAGCCTTGGCTGCATCGCCGTGAATCGGTGACGATGCAAGGTAACTGCTTACTTGACTTCGACAGTCGCGCCAGCAGCTTCCAGGTCCTTCTTCATCTTCTCGGCGTCGTCCTTCGAAGCGCCTTCCTTCAGGACGCCACCGGCTTCGGCCAGGTCCTTCGCTTCCTTCAGGCCCAGGCCGGTGATGGCGCGGACGGCCTTGATGACTTCGACCTTCTTGTCGCCGGCCGACTTCAGGGTGACGGTGAACTCGGTCTGCTCTTCAACAGCAGCGGCCGGGCCAGCGGCAGCAGCCACGGCAACCGGAGCAGCGGCGGAGACGCCGAACTTCTCTTCGATGGCCTTGACCAGCTCCATCACTTCCATCAGGGACTTCTCGGCGATGGCGTCGACGATCTGTTCGTTGGTAAGGGACATGATTAATACCTTTGGATGATTTTCTGGGTTGAGGTTCCGTCAGGAACCACGGTAAGTCGAAACTCAGGCGGTCTCGGCGGCCGGCTCGGCAGCGTCGGCGGCGACGTCGCCACCACCCTGCTTCTCGCCAACGGCCTTGATGGCGCGGGCAAACATCGTGACCGGCTCGGTCAGGACGCGGGCCAGCATGGCCAGGGCCTGGTCGCGGGTCGGCAGCGAGGCCAGCACTTCGACGTGGCTTGCCGGGAACACTTCGCCACCGATGGCGACGACCTTAGCCTTCAGCTTGTCGTTGCCCTTGGCGGCTTCCTTGATCAGGCGACCGGCAGCGCCGGGCTCCTCGAGCGAGAACGCGTACAGCAGCGGACCAACCATCTGGTCCTGGGCGACTGCGAACTCGGTGCCTTCAACGGCGCGCGAAGCCAGGGTGTTCTTGACAACCTTCAAGAAAACACCGGTTTCACGAGCCTGCTTGCGCATCGCGGTCATCTGGGCGACCGTGGTGCCAGCGTATTCGGCTGCGATCAAGGAGTGGGCCTTGGCGGCGACGTCTGCCAGCTCGGCGACTACTTCTTGCTTCTGGGACAGATTGAGAGCCATTGCACTCCTCCTATTGAACTCCGCTTACGGCTCCTGCCGTGTGCGGTCCTGTGCGGCATCCATCCTGGACGCCGGGAACATCGGGATGATGTTCCGGGGGTGGGCCGTTCTAGACCTGGAGTGGGCCAACCTGGGAAACCCAGACGTGCGTGAACCAGAAAAACTCCAGAAGGGCACCATCTACGCAGGGTGATTCCGGGGAATCGATTAAGCGCTCATGACTGCTCCGGCGGCGACTCCTTGCCAGATCGAGCTTCCGTGCCCGTCGCCGGTATTACCACGACCGCGCCTGCGGTCTTTGACGGCTACCGCGGGCGATGCACTGCCAGCGATGCCTTCAAATGTCACGGTCACGGCACCGAAGGTACCGTGACCGCTTGAAACAATTACTTCAGGGTCAGCGACGACTGGTCGACGGTGACGCCCGGGCCCATCGTCGAGCTGACCGAAACCTTCTGCAGGTAGGTGCCCTTCGAGGTGGCCGGCTTGGCCTTGATCAGGTCCAGCAGCAGCGCGGTCAGGTTCGACTTCAGCGCGTCTTCGGCGAAGTCGGCCTTGCCGATGGTGCAGTGGATGATGCCGGCCTTGTCGGTGCGGTAACGGACCTGACCCGACTTGGCGTTCTTCACGGCTTCACCCGGGTTCGGGGAAACGGTGCCGACCTTCGGGTTCGGCATCAGGCCGCGCGGGCCCAGCACGGTGCCCAGCTTACCGACGACGCGCATGGCGTCCGGGGTCGCGATGACGACGTCGTAGTTCAGATCGCCGGCCTGCATCTTCTCGGCCAGGTCATCCATACCGACGGCTTCGGCGCCAGCGGCCAGGGCTTCGTCAGCCTTGGCACCGGCCGGAGCGAACACGGCGACGCGGACCGACTTGCCGGTACCGGCCGGCAGCACGGTGGAGCCGCGGACCTGCTGGTCGGACTTCTTCGCATCGACGCCCAGGCGCACAGCGACGTCGATCGACTCGACGAACTTGGCCTTGGTGGCGCTCTTCAGGATGTTGATCGCGTCCTCGAAGGCGTATGCCTTGCCCGGAACGACGGCGGCCTTGATGGCCTTCTCACGCTTGGTCTGTGCCATCTTATTAACCCTCCACCACGAGGCCCATGGAACGGGCAGAGCCAGCGATGGTACGCACGGCGGCGTCCAGATCGGCGGCAGTCAGATCCGGTTCCTTCGCCTTGGCGATCTCTTCCAGCTGCTTACGGGTGACCTTGCCGACCTTCTCGGTGTTCGGGCGCTTGGAGCCCGACGAGATGCCAGCGGCCTTCTTCAGCAGTGTGGTGGCCGGGGTGCTCTTGGTGATGAAGGTGAACGTACGGTCCGAGTAGGCCGTGATGATCACCGGAACCGGAAGACCCGGCTCGAGCTTCTGCGTGGCAGCGTTGAACGCCTTGCAGAATTCCATGATGTTCAGACCGCGCTGACCCAGCGCAGGACCGACCGGCGGCGAGGGGTTGGCCTGACCGGCCTTCACCTGCAGCTTGATGTAACCGACAACTTTCTTTGCCATGTGAGTACTCTCCGGGTGCTAGCGCCTTTCGACAACAGGCTCCCCATCGGACCGGGAATCACGCGTCCCGGCATCGCGTTTTGAAATCATGCTGAAGGCCACCTTTCGGCGGCCTCGTCCTGCTGGCTTCCCAGCGGGGAGCCGCGCACTATATCAGGTTTTTTCTTCACATGCCTGAAGCGGCACGTAAACGGAAGAAACCGGGCAAGGCCCGGCTCCCTCTGTAGAGTCGAGCCATGCTCGACTACCACACCATCCAGACCCCGGAGTCGAGCATGGCTCGACTCTACAGGACAGGTCAGACGGCCTTTTCGACCTGGCCGAACTCGAGTTCGACCGGAGTGGCACGGCCGAAGATCAGCACCGAGACGCGCAGACGGCTCTTCTCGTAGTTGACCTCTTCGACGACGCCATTGAAATCGTTGAACGGGCCGTCGGTGACGCGGACCATCTGGCCCGGCTCGAACAGCACCTTCGGACGCGGCTTCTCGACACCTTCCTGAACGCGGTTCAGGATGGCTTCGGCCTCGGAATCGGCGATCGGCAGCGGACGGTCGGCGGTGCCGCCGATGAAGCCCATGACGCGCGGGGTTTCCTTGACCAGGTGCCAGCTTTCGTTGTCGATGCGCGGAATACCGGCTTCTTCGTGGGTCTCGATCTGGACCAGCACGTAACCCGGGAAGAACTTGCGTTCGGAGCGGCGCTTCTGGCCAGCGCGCATCTCGACCACTTCTTCGGTCGGGACCAGGACATCGCCGAAGCGCTCTTCCATGCCGTCACGGACGATGCGGTCGCGCAGAGCCTGCGCTACCGACTTCTCGAAGCCCGAATAGGCGTGAACGACGTACCAACGCTTCATGCAATTCTCCTTAGCGGCTCAGGAACAGCTGAATCAGCCACTGAATGACGTAATCGAACCCACCCAGCAGCAGGCTGAGAATGGTTACCACCACCATCACGACCCAGGTCATGCGGATGGCTTCCTGGCGCGTCGGCCAGACCACCTTGCGCAGTTCGAAGCGCGACTCGGAGAGGAATTCGCGGGTGTCGCGCCCCTTGCCGGTCAGCATGAACACGCCGATACCGCCAACCAGACCGACTACAACCGCCAACGCACGCAGCTGACCCGCCCACGCACCCAGCTGGGTGGCGCGACCGGAGTCGGCGGAGAACCAGAACCAGACGAACAGACCAGCCAGCACCAGCAGCGATGCGGCGACGTACTTGACGATATCCCCGCCATTGGCGGAGTTGTCCTTGGAGTGTTCGATCTTGCTATTCATCCGGCTGTGTCTGCTTTAGCGGCCCAGGCCGCTGGATAAGGTGGGCAGATGGCACGCCAGGAGGGACTCGAACCCCCAACCTGCGGTTTTGGAGACCGCTGCTCTGCCAATTGAGCTACTGGCGTACGTGTTGAAACTTGCCTTCCCTTAGACGGCGAAGGCGGACCGAGGTTCCCGGCCCGCCATTCGCGTAACCGGCGGCGCTATGCAACCACCGGTACTGCAGGCTTACTCGATGATCTTCGAGACCACGCCGGCGCCGACGGTACGGCCACCTTCGCGGATGGCGAAGCGCAGGCCTTCGTCCATTGCCACCGGGTTGATCAGGGTGACGACCATCTTGACGTTGTCACCCGGCATCACCATTTCGACGCCTTCCGGCAGAGCAGCTGCGCCGGTGATGTCGGTGGTACGGAAGTAGAACTGCGGACGGTAGCCGTTGAAGAACGGGGTGTGACGGCCGCCCTCGTCCTTCGACAGGACGTAGACTTCGCCTTCGAACTTGGTGTGCGGCTTGATCGAACCCGGCTTGGCCAGAACCTGGCCACGCTCGACATCGTCACGCTTGGTGCCGCGCAGCAGCAGGCCAGCGTTGTCGCCTGCCTGACCCTGGTCCAGCAGCTTGCGGAACATTTCAACGCCGGTCACGGTGGTCTTCTGCACCGGACGGATGCCGACGATTTCGATTTCGTCGCCAACCTTGATCACGCCGCGCTCGATACGACCGGTCACCACGGTGCCGCGGCCCGAGATCGAGAACACGTCTTCCACCGGCATCAGGAACGGCTTGTCGATCGCGCGCTCCGGCTCCGGAATCCAGCTGTCCAGGGCATCGACCAGCTTCAGGATGGCCGGCACGCCGATGTCGCTCTGGTCGCCTTCCAGCGCCAGACGGGCCGAACCGGCGATGATCGGGGTGTCGTCGCCCGGGAAGTCGTACTTGCTCAGCAGCTCGCGCACTTCCATCTCGACCAGCTCGAGCAGCTCGGCGTCGTCAACCATGTCGGCCTTGTTCAGGAACACGACGATGTACGGCACGCCGACCTGACGCGACAGCAGGATGTGCTCGCGGGTCTGCGGCATCGGGCCGTCAGCGGCCGAGCACACCAGGATCGCGCCGTCCATCTGGGCGGCACCGGTGATCATGTTCTTGACGTAGTCAGCGTGGCCCGGGCAATCGACGTGGGCGTAGTGACGGACCGGGGATTCGTATTCGACGTGCGCGGTCGAGATCGTGATACCACGAGCCTTTTCTTCCGGAGCGGCGTCGATCGAGGAGTAGTCCTTGAACTCGCCACCGAAGCGCTCGGCACCGATCTTGGTCAGTGCGGCGGTCAGCGTGGTCTTGCCGTGGTCGACGTGACCGATGGTGCCGACGTTGACGTGCGGCTTGGTGCGCTCGAACTTACCCTTGGCCATGGCTGCTTATCTCGAATTCGTCTGAGAGGTGATGCTTAAGATGGTGCTCACGAAAGGAATCGAACCTTCGACCTCTTCCTTACCAAGGAAGTGCTCTACCGACTGAGCTACGTGAGCCGAGTTTTGCATTATGACATGAACTCGATAATATTCAAAGTTCATTCAATGGAGCGGGAGACGGGAATCGAACCCGCACCATCAGCTTGGAAGGCTGAGGTTCTACCATTGAACTACTCCCGCGCCGGGAATGTCACAACGTGAAACTGGTGGAGGGAGGTGGATTCGAACCACCGAAGGCGTAAGCCAGCAGATTTACAGTCTGCCCCCGTTGGCCGCTTGGGTATCCCTCCTTACCACCCCATTCCGTTGCCGCCGAAGCGTTGCGGTGTGTGGTGGTGAGCCGCTTATTCTGCTGATGGGACGGGGGGCTGTCAACGCTTTTTTCCACTTTTTTCACACGCTGTCGCAAACCCATTGATACGCAAGGTTATTGCCCGGGGACCGGCAGGGTCTCGCTGGCGAAAATTGCGACATGAGGGACACCGTCGCCGCCAATCCAGCCCCGATACATGCCCTGGGTGTTGAACGGCGTGGCCATTTTTCCGTCTGCGGCGAGCACGATCGCACCACCGTCGCCGCCCATCTGTGGGATCGTCTCGTTGATCACGCCCTTGCCGGCCTGCTCCGGGCTCTGCCCCTGGTAACGCATGCGCGCGCAGATCTCGTGCGCGGCGGCAGTACGGATGTAGTACTCGCCCCAGCCGGTGCCAGACACCGCACATCGCGCGTCAGCCCAGGTACCGGCGCCGATGATCGGCGAATCACCCACGCGCCCATAGCGCTTGTTGGTCATGCCACCGGTGGAGGTACCGGCGGCCAGGTGCCCCTGTGCATCCAGTGCGACTGCACCGACGGTCCCGAAGTGCTTTGCGGTCTCCAGATCGGCATGCGCCTGGCCGCCGGCCTCTTCCTTCAGTGCACGCTGCAGCTGCTGCAAGCGCTTTTCCGTACGGAAATAGGAGGGATCGACCAGAGAAATGCCCTGCTCGACCGCGAAGGCTTCGGCGCCCTGCCCGACCATCATCACGTGCCTGGACTTCTGCATCACGGTCTGCGCCAGCAGGATCGGGTTGCGCACCCGCTGCACGCCCGCCACCGCGCCCGCCGCCTGGCTCGCGCCGTCCATGACGGCCGCATCCAGCTCGTTGTGGCCGTCGTGGGTGAACACCGCGCCCTTGCCTGCGTTGAAGGTGGGATCGTCCTCCAGCACGGTGATCGCGGCGGTGACCGCCGCGAGCGCCGGGCGACCCGCGGCCAGTTCGGCATGCCCCTTCAGCAGCGCCGCCCGCAGCGCGTCACGTGCGGCCTTTTCCTCAGCCGGCGACAGGTCCTTGCGCTCGACGCCGGCGCCGCCGTGGATGACCAGCAGCGGTGAAGCCGCCGGTGCGGCCTGGACAAGCGCGGGCAGGGACAACAGTGCGGACAGCGCCAGGCGCAGTTTCATCGGGTACGTCTCCAGCAGGTGGGCAAGGGAGGCATCATCGTAGAGCCGAGCCCATGCTCGGCTGATGCCTCGATTGAAAGGCAGCCGAGCGTGGGCTCGGCTCTACAGCATCCCATGCGTGGCCACAGGATCGCCGGGTCACTGGCGGATGACTTCGATCTCGCCGTCGCTGACGTCGGCCATGGCCTGGTAGTCGGCCTCGGCCTGGAAGTCATCCAGGCGCATGCGGCTGCCGCTGGCGACCACCGTTACCGGCACCGCGTGGAAGCGCAGCGGTTCACCTTCGACCAGGCGGTCGGCATCGCGGCCGGGGCTGACCACCCAGACCTTGCCCTCGCCGTCAGCACTGTAGACCTGTGCCTGGCCATCGGGCTCCACGCACAGGGCAGTGTCTTCGTCGACGCCGATGCCGACGATGTCGGGATCACCGCTGTCCTGGGCGGCGCGCGCTACGAACACGATCAGGCGGCCGAGCCGATCGCGCTTGTCGAAGTGGGTATCGGTAACAACGCGCTGCAGGTAGGGCATCTGCAGGAAGCCACTGTCCATGGTCACCGCACTGCCCATCGGGTCGGCCAGCGCACCGGCGGAGGTGATGCTGCCGCCGTCCATCGCGCCGTAGGCATAGCCACCGAGGATGGCGAGCCCAGCGCTGGTACCGGCAATCGGCTTGCCGGCGCGCACATGGGCGTTGAGCGCGCGGTTGAGCGCGGTGCCCTTCCAGAAGCGGATGTAGCGGGACTGGTCGCCGCCGGCGATGAAGATGGCATCGGCTGCAGCCACCACGCGCAGCACGGCCGGATCATCGGCACCACGGCGATTGTCGAACACCAGCGTCTGCACTGCGGCGGCCCCGCCGATCTCGCGATACAGGCGGTCCTGCAGTTCGTCACTGCCAGAAGCGCGCAGGATCAGCACGCGGCCATTGCCAGCCTGCTTCAGCCACCAATGGAAGGCCTCCGGCACCCATTCGCCGCCGCCCATCAGCATCATGGCCGGTGCCCGCGGGCCGGGTCTCGGCGCCTCCAGGTCACCCACTTCGTAATAGGCAAAGCCCGGCCCCTGCAGATCCTGCGCAACGGTCGCCAGCGGCCAGGCCAGGACCAGCAGTGCCAGCAGTGCCAGCCAGAGAAAGGGTCCGCGCAGGGGGCTGTGGAGGCGTCGCATCTTGATCTCCCTGAACAAAATCGACTTGCAAGCGTTTTCACTCTTTGCCAGATAGGGACCCAGTAGTCAAGGGCATGAAAAAGGCGTTAAATGCGCGCGCCCATTCCGGAAATCTGAATGGGGGACAGGGCCCCTCCTCTGCGGGCCGGCTTCATTTCCGAGAATTCCTCATGCGTAGAAAGGCGATGGCGTGGTCGATCCAGCTGGCGTTGATGGGCGTGGCTGCTTCCGCGGCGGCCCAGGCTCCGGCCTCCTCTTCGGTTCAACAACTGGATGCGGTGCAGGTCACCGGTTCGCGCATTCCGCGCGCCCAGGTGGAAGGCCCCGCCCCGATCACGGTGATCAGCGCCGAGCAGATCCGCTCCAGCGGCTTTACGACCGTGCCGGACGTGCTGCGCGCGATGACCCAGAACGGCGGTGAGACGCAGAGCCAGCAGTCTTCCAGCGGCGCCGACTTCTCGCCGGGCGCCCAGCAGGTGGACCTGCGCGGCCTGGGCCCGAACCACACGCTGGTGCTGGTCAATGGCCGCCGCATCGCCGACTTCCCGATGCCGTTCAAGGGCCGCAGCAACTTCACCGATGTCTCCAACATCCCGCTGGGCATGATCGAGCGCATCGAAGTGCTGACCGGCAGCGCCTCGGCCATCTACGGCTCGGACGCGATCGCCGGCGTGGTCAACTTCATCCTGAAGAAGAAGGCCGACGGCACCACGATCGACATGCGCATGGGCACCACCAGCGAAGGCGGTGGCGACTCGTTCGACATGAGCCTGGCCAGCGGTTTCAGCCGCGGCAATTTCAACGCGGTGTACAGCGTTGAGCTGCAGTCGCAGAGCCCCCTGTGGGCGTACGAGCGCGACATCCAGGATTCGACCCAGGACGGCCCCACCGAGGGCTCGCGCATCGCCCGCCGCGCTTACCTGCGTACGGACTACAACGACGACTACCTGGATCCGGGTACGGCCACCTGCGAAGCGCTGGCCGGGCAGAACCAGGGCAGCACCTACCGCGCCTACCGCCCGCGCTACGGCTACTACTGCGGCAGCGACAGCTCGATTGGCTACGGCACCATCCTCAGCAAGCGCCGCGGCGCCAATGGCTACGCCTCGCTGAGCTACGACTTCGACAACGGCCAGCAGTGGTTCGCCGATGTGCAGCTGGGCTATCACACGATGTCGCTGATGCGCGACGTCACCAAGTGGGGCCGCATGGACGCCAATGGCGATGAGTCGGGCTATTTCAACAACCAGGCCACCGGCGAGATCGAGTTCTGGCAGCGCCAGTTCTCCCCCGAGGAAATGGGTGGCCTGCGCAATGCGATGGTGCGCAGCACGCAGAAGACCTTCAGCGTGACTACCGGCTTCAAGGGCAATCTGGCCGGCAACTGGGACTACGAGGCAGCATTGAGCCATTCGCAGTACCAGTCGCGGATCAGCTGGGCACAGATCATCGCCGCCAAGGCCAATGACCTGTTCCTGGGCCCGCAGCTGGGCGTGGACGACGACGGTTTCCCGATCTACAACGCCGATCCGTCACGCCTGTACCGGCCACTGACCCGCGCCGAGTACGACTCGATCGCGGCGCGTACCACTTACACCCCGAAGTCGCGCACCGAGACCGCCGCGTTCACGCTGACCAATTCCGCGCTGTTCGGCCTGCCGGGCGGTGACGCCGGCTTCGCCGCGACCGTGGAAGTGGGCCAGCAGGCGTACTCACTGAATCCCGATCCGCTGGCGACCCAGTACTACTACTACAGCTGGAAGGATTCGGACGGCAACGGCTCGCGCAACCGCTGGGCCACGGCGGCCGAGCTGCGCATGCCGCTGCACGAGACGGTCAACCTGAGCGTGGCCGGCCGCTACGACCAGTACCGCTATTCGGGCCACACCATCGGCAAGGCTACGTGGAGCGGCGGCCTGGAATGGCGCCCGATCGACACCCTGCTGGTACGTGGTTCGTATGGCACCGCGTTCCGCGCACCGGACCTGCACTACGTGTTCGCCGGCCCGGGCAACGACGAGACCAGCGCCGTGGACCTGTACAGCTGCCGCGCCGACGATGCCGCCGACTGTTCCGACTACGAGCACAACCTGATCCGCAGCCGCACCGGCAACCGCCAGCTCGACCCGGAAACCAGCACCTCGTGGAGCGCCGGCTTCGTCTGGTCGCCGTCGATCGGCCTGGACCTGTCGGTGGACTGGTTCGACATCGACATGCGCAAGCAGGTGCAGGACATGGACGTGCGCACGATCCTGGCCAGCGAAGCGAACTGCCGCCTCGGCAGTGCCGACATCAACTCGCCGACCTGCGTGGACGCGCTCGACCGCATCACCCGCACCAGTGATGGCCGCCTGTACGGCGTGCGCGTCGCCCCGATCAACGTCGCCCGCGAATCGACCTCCGGCATCGACGTCGGCCTGCGCTACCGCCTGCAGACCGGCATCGGCGACTTCATCCTCAATGGCACCCACACCTGGGTGAAGAAGCACGATTTCCAGCGCTACCCCGGTGATCCGATCCAGGACCAGTTCGCGGTCAACAGCAACTTCGACATCCCGCGTACCAAGACCAGCCTGAGCGTGACCTGGGAGAAGGATGCGTGGTCGGCAACGGTCTATGGTTCGCGCCTGGGCAAGCTGCCGACCTCGGACAGCTACGACCAGGTATTCAAGTGGGACAGCGGTGACAGCCCGTACATCAAGGCGACCTACCGCTACAACGCGTCGCTGCAGTACCGCTTCGACGACCACGCGCGCCTGTCGCTGTCGGTGGTCAACGTGTTCAACAAGATGCCGCCGAAGGACGCGACGTACACCGCCTACCCGTACTACGACGTATCCTGGTTCGACAGCGTCGGCCGCACCATCAACCTGCAGTACACCCACAAGTTTGGTGGCAGCGCGTTGTAAGCGCGGTTACGCAGGACGTGGACGACGGGGCCCGCCATTGGCGGGCCTTGTTGTTTGCGGCGCTGGCTCGGGTTTTCCACACCCCACGTGGAAAGCGATGGGAACTAGGTGTGGACAAGTGGGTGGGAACATTGCACCGCAGGTGTTTCCACGCATGGTGTTTTTTTGTCCACGTCCCCGATTGTTTTCCACACAGCACGTGTAAAGCCATGGGAACTTGGTGTGGAAAAGTGGGCGCGAGCGTTGCAGCACAGGCGTTTCGAAGCGTGGTGAAATTTTATCCACGTCGCGCGGGCAAGCACCTGTAGAGCCGAGCCCATGCTCGGCTCCGGCTGGCATCAGCCGAGCATGGGCTCGGCTCTACAGGACGTCGCATGGTTTTCCACACCAGGCGTGGAAAGCGATGGGAGTTTGCTGTGGACAAGTGCCGGCGAACATCACGCCGCAAGCGTTTCACAACCTGGTGTTTTTTTGTCCATCACCGGAAACGCGAACGCCCCGCACAAGGCGGGGCGTCCGGGGTCGATCCGATGCCGCTGGATCAGACGTTGAAGCGGAAGTGCAGGATGTCGCCTTCCTGCACGCGGTACTCCTTGCCTTCCAGGCGCAGGCGGCCGGCTTCCTTGGCACCGGCTTCGCCCTTGTACTTGATGAAGTCGTCGTACGCGATGGTTTCGGCGCGGATGAAGCCTTTCTCGAAGTCGGTGTGGATGACCGCGGCGGCCTGCGGGGCGGTGGCGCCCTTGCGCACGGTCCACGCACGGACTTCCTTCACGCCAGCGGTGAAGTAGGTCTGCAGGCCGAGCAGGCTGTAGGCGGCGTTGATCACGCGGTTCAGGCCCGGCTCGCTCAGGCCGAGGTCGGCCAGGAAGGTATCGCGGTCTTCGTCATCGAGCTGGGACAGCTCTTCTTCGATCGCAGCCGACACCGGCACCACCTGCGCGCCTTCAGCGGCGGCATGCGCGCGCACGGCTTCCAGGTGCGGGTTGTTCTCGAAACCGTCTTCCAGCACGTTGGCGATGTACATCACCGGCTTCAGGGTCAGCAGGAACAGATCGCGGACCAGCGCCTTCTCTTCCTCGTCCAGGCCCACCGAGCGGCCAGCCTTGCCGTCGGACAGCGCGGCCTGCAGCTTGGCCAGCACCGGCTTGCGCGCCGCTGCGTCCTTGTCACCGCCCTTGGCCGCGCGCTCGGCACGGTTCAGCGCCTTCTCGACGCTGTCCAGGTCGGCCAGCGCCAGCTCGGTGTCGATGGTTTCGATGTCCGAGATCGGGTCGACCTTGCCGGCCACGTGCACGATGTCGCCGTGCTCGAAGCAGCGCACCACGTGGGTGATCGCATCGACTTCGCGGATGTGCGCCAGGAACTTGTTACCCAGGCCTTCACCGCTGGCGGCACCGGCTACCAGGCCGGCGATGTCGACGAACTCGACCGCGGTCGGGATGACCTTCTGCGGGTTGATGATCGCTGCCAGCTCGTTCAGGCGCGGATCCGGCACCGGCACGATGCCGACGTTCGGCTCGATGGTGCAGAACGGGAAGTTCGCCGCGGCGATACCCGCCTTGGTCAGCGCATTGAACAGGGTCGACTTGCCGACGTTGGGCAGGCCGACGATGCCGCATTTGATACCCATGGGTGACAGCTCTCTGGGGTGAAAGTGATTGGGAAAGCAGCGGCATGGGCGCTGCTTTTCCAATCATTCTCCGTACCGACCAACGGTCGGTACCTACCGTTTATTTCGGGGTGTGCAGCCGCTTCATCGCTTCGCTGAAATCGCCCTGCACCGCCAGCGGCATCACGTCGATCGCATCGTCGATGGCACGCGCGATCAGCACGTCGTCGTCCTTGGACGGGCGGCCAAGCACCCAACCCACCACGCGGTCCTTGTGGCCGGGATGGCCGATGCCCACGCGCAGGCGATGGAACTTGCCGTGACCGAGCAAGCGGATGGTGTCACGCAGGCCGTTCTGGCCACCGTGGCCACCGTCGAACTTCAGCCGCGCCACACCAGGCGCCAGGTCCAGTTCGTCATGGGCCAGCAGGGTCTCTTCCGGTTCGATCTTCCAGAACCGCTGCGCGGCGGTGACCGACTTGCCGCTGAGGTTCATGAAGGTGGCGGGCTTGAGCAGCCACACCGTCTGCCCGGCGATCTCGACCTTGGCGGTCTCGCCGAACAGTTTGCTGTCCACATTCCATCGTGCACCGGCTTTTTCAGCCAGGGCCTCAACGAAATGAAACCCGGCATTGTGCCGGGTCCGGGCGTGTTCCGATCCGGGGTTGCCCAGACCGACGATCAGTCGCAGTCCTGCCATGGTTCCTTCCAATACGGTGCCTGCCCGGAGGCAGGCACCGTAGCGGTATTACTCGGCGGCAGCCGCTTCTTCGTCAGCCGCGTCGGCCTTGCCGGCCTTGGCGGTGACGATGGCGTCGTCGTGGTCCTTGCCCAGCGCCAGGGCCGGGATTTCCACGCCCTTCGGCAGCTTGATGTTGGACAGGTACACCACGTCACCGGCCTTCAGCTCGCCCAGGTCGACTTCGATCGACTCCGGCAGGTCCTTCGGCAGGCAGGTGATGGTCACTTCCTTCAGTTCGTGGGTGACCACGACGTCGGCAGCCTTGCCAGCCGGCGAGGTGTCTTCGTTGATGAAGTGCAGCGGGACCGAAGCGGTCAGGGCTTCGTTCTCGTTCACGCGCTGGAAGTCCAGGTGCATGATCAGCTGCTTGTACGGGTGGCGCTGCATGTCACGCAGCAGGACCTTCTGCACCTGGCCGTCCAGGTTCAGGTCCAGGATCGAGGCATAGAACCACTCGTTCTGCTGGGCCAGCCAGATTTCGTTGTGGTCCAGGCTGATGGCGACCGGCTCGGCGTTGCCGCCGTACACGATGGCCGGGATCACACCAGCGTGACGCAGGCGGCGGCTCGCACCCTTACGCTGCAGTTCACGCTTGGTGACCTTGATTTCATGGGTCTTCGACATTTTCGACTACTCAGGTTGTTGCCCTGCCTTGCGGCCTGGCGGTTGAAGATGCTTCCGCGACCAGAAGCACCCGGGGTATGTCCCCGCCGTTGCCGGCAGGGACGAAAAACTCAGTCGACGTACAGCGAGCTGACCGACTCGCCGAAGGCGATGCGGCGCATCGTTTCGGCCAGCATTTCCGCCACGCTCAGCTGGCGGATCTTGCTGCACACCCGCGCGGCGTCCTTCAGCGGGATGGTGTCGGTCACCACCAGCTCGTCGAGCTGGGAATTGGTGATGTTGTCCACCGCCGGGCCCGACAGCACCGCGTGGGTGCAGTAGGCGGCGACCTTGAGCGCACCGCGCGCCTTCAGGGCAGCGGCAGCGGCGCACAGGGTGCCGGCGGTATCGACGATGTCATCGACCATCACGCAGGTCTTGCCTTCGACGTCACCGATGATGTTCATCACGGTGGAGACGTTGGCGCGCGGGCGGCGCTTGTCGATGATCGCCAGGTCGGCGTCATCCAGGCGCTTGGCCACCGCACGGGCGCGGACCACACCACCCACGTCCGGCGACACAACGATCAGGTTCTCGGTGCCGTAGGCGCGCCAGATGTCGGCCAGCAGCAGCGGGGACGCATACACGTTGTCCACCGGAATATCGAAGAAGCCCTGGATCTGGTCGGCGTGCAGGTCGACGGTCAGCACGCGATCAGCGCCAGCGGTGCTGAACATCTTCGCCGCCAGCTTGGCGGTGATCGGCACGCGCGAGGAACGCATGCGGCGATCCTGGCGCGAGTAGCCGAAGTACGGCACCACGGCGGTCACGCTGGCCACCGATGCGCGCTTGAGCGCGTCGATCAGCACCAGCAGTTCCATCAGGTTTTCCGCGCTCGGCGCACAGGTCGGCTGGATCACGAACACGTCCTGCTTGCGGACGTTCTCTTCGATTTCCACCTGCACTTCACCATCGGAGAAGTGCGAGACCAGCGCCTTGCCCGGGCGAACCCCCAGTTCCTTGCAGATGTTCTGCGCCAGACGTTTGTTGGCGTTGCCGGAAAAGACCAGCAGGTTCGGGGACTCTTGCATCATGATTGTCTCGGGCGGGGACGAGTGGCGGGGATCCGGAGTCGGCAAGGACCCTGATGGACCCTTGCTGCTGACAACACCGCGGTTGTTTCCACGTCCCGCGCAGGCGATGCGCTGGAAGGCGCGGACACAGCCGCTATTGGCAGGGGCGGTAGGATTCGAACCTACGAATGCCAGGATCAAAACCTGGTGCCTTGGGCCTCTTGGCGACGCCCCTGCAGTGATAAATCAGTGTTGCTCGAGTGCATCCAGCAGTGGCGAACGCGCAACGCCCGCTGCCACCCTTGCCCGCAACTCCTTCGGCAACTTCGACCGTCCCTGCTCTGCGGCAGACTGCGATGCGAACTCGACGAAACAACCACTTCCCGAACCGGTCAGCCGCGCCGTGCCGATGTCGCTCAACGCGGCGAACGCTGCCTCGACGGCAGGCTCACGGCGGCGCAGCACCGGTTCGAACGCGTTCCCGACCAGGGTCCCGGAAGCGAAGTCCTCTATTTTCGCCACTGGGCTGTCGCGCGTCAAATCCGGGTCTGCGAACAGGGCCGGGGTGGGAACATGAACGCCCGGTTCGACCACCACGTACCAGGCCGGGGCCAGGGTGATCGGCTGCAGGCGCTCGCCCACGCCTTCGGCCCAGGCATTGCGGCCGCGCACGAACACCGGCACGTCCGCGCCCAGGCGCAGGCCCAGCGCGGCCAGCGCATCCTCGTCCAGACCTGCCCGCCAGAGCCGGTTCAGCACCACCAGCACGGTGGCGGCATCGGAGGAACCGCCGCCAAAGCCACCGCCGGCAGAAACGTGCTTTTCGACGATGATGTCGGCGCCTTGCGCGCTATTGGCCGCGTCTTTCAGAAGTCGCGCGGCGCGTACCGCCAGATCATCCGCCTCGGCAACGCCGGCCAGCCCCTCGCCCTCACGACGCACCTGCCCGTCTTCACGCAGGCGCAGACCAATGCGGTCGCCCCAGTCCAGCAGGCGGAACACGGTCTGCAGCTCGTGGTAGCCGTCGGCGCGGCGGCCGGTGATGTGCAGGAACAGGTTCAGCTTGGCCGGGGCCGGCCACCAGGACCAGCCCGCGTCATCGTGCCCGGCGCTCATGGGGCGCCCTGCCCCCACTGGTCCACCAGCAGGCGCACCTTGGCGTCGCCATTGCTGGCCTCGATCCGGCGCGGCAGCGCCGGGCGCCCTGCCTCGGCGGGATACCAGTCCAGGTACTGCACTTGCCAGCCCATCTGCTGCATACGGCGCGGCCGGCCTTCACCGTCGCGCTCGACCTTCTCCGGACCGGCAGCATCGCCGGCCACCAGGCCACGGATCCACTGCGGCAGCTGGTTGACCGGGATGTCCCAGCCGGTCGCCTCCAGCAGCAGCTGCTGGGCGTCCTCGCCGTCACGCGGCCCGCCGGCCAGTCCCTCAAGGCGACCGGCTTCGGAATGGGTATCGCCGGTCAGCTTCCAGCTCTGCCGGGTCACCGGCGCGCTCAGCTCGACCACATAGCGGCGCCCCTCCTGCTTCCAGTCGATGCGTCCGCTGCCGCCGTCCTTGCCCTTGCTGACCGCGACCCGGCCCTGGAAAGCCCAGTCCGGCTGTGCCTGCAGCGCGGCCACGCGCGCCGCCTCGGCCTGCGCGGCTTCGGCGGAAACGGTCTCGACCACCGCCGGTGGCGGGGTCTTCTGCGTGCCCACGCTGGTACAGGCGGTCACCGCCAGGGTCACGGCCGCCAACAGCAACGGCCGGATCAGGGAAACACTCATGGATTGAATTTCTCGCGGGCGCGCAGCAGCGCGCGGTTTTCAGGATCGAGCTTGGCCGCTTCTTCAAAGAAGTGGCGGGCCTCGTCATGCTTGCCCAGCACCCACAGCACTTCGCCGACATGGGCGGCGATCTCCGGGTCCTTGGCCAGGGTCCAGGCACGACGCAGCTGCACCAGCGCCTCTTCCTTGCGGCCCAGGCGATACAGCACCCAGCCATAGCTGTCGACGATGGCGGCGTTGTCCGGCTCAGCCACGCGGGCGCGGTCGATCAGCTCCAGTGCTTCCTGCAGGCGGCCGGTGCGATCGGCCAGGGTGTAACCCAGCGCGTTCAAAGCCGGCACGTTCTCCGGATCGGTCACCAGGATCTTGCGCAGATCGGCCTCGGCGCGCGGGATGTCATCGCGGCGTTCCCAGGTGAGCGCACGGGCGTACAGCAGGCCGTTGTCATCCGGGTAAGCGGCCAGGCCGCGGGCCAGCGCATCCAGTTCACCGAAACTGTCGTCGGCGCGCTGGCGCAGTTCCGCTTCCAGCAGGTAGGCGTCGCGGCGCACATCGTCGTCGACCACCGCATCGGACTGGATCGCGTGCACTTCATCCAGCGCCAGCGGCAGGCGCCCGGCCAGGGCCTGGGCGTTGGCCGCGCGCAGGCGCGCTTCGCTCAGCTCATCGCCACCGGGCACGCTGTGATACCACTGCACCGCCTCGGGATAACGCTTCAGGTACTCGGCGATCTTGCCCAGCAGCAGGCGCTGCGCCGGGTCCGGCTTGGCCGCCTGCCGCGACAGTTCATTGTAGAGGTTGGACAGCGCGGCCTTGTCGCCCTGCTTGGCCAGCAGCGAAGCGCGCATGCCCCAAGTCTGCACGTCCTGCGGGCCGAACGCCAGCACGCGCTCGGCGGCGGCGGGCTGGCCGAGGCTGTCATAGGCGATGGCCACGGCATTGCGCAGTTCTGGGTCCTGGCGGGTTTTCGGCTCCACGTCGTGCAGCAGCGACAACGCCTTGCCGGTCTCGCCCGCCTGCTGCAGCTGGCTGGCACGCAGCAACGCCACACGCGGTTCTTCAGGGAAGCGCTTGACCACTTCATCGATCATGCGCCGTGCCAGGTCGGGCTTGTCCATGCGCAGGGCAAGGCGACCGAACTCCTGCCAGGCTTCGATCTTCGGTGGAATGGCGTTGGCGTCGACCAGCTCACCCAGCACCTGCGCGGGCACCGCCGGATCGCGGCCGCCACCGATCAGGGCGGCCAGGGCAAACTTCCAGCCGCGCTCGTCGGGGTCGGCCAGCAGGCCCTGCAGTTCGGTGCGGGCAGCCTTCACATCGCCCTGACGCATGGCCAGCGCACCGGCCGCACTGCGCATGGTCAATGAGCGCGGGGCCCGCTGTTGCCACAGGGCCAGGCCCTTGGCGGCGCTGGCATCATCGTTGGCGAGCATGGAAATGCGGGTCGCACGCTCGGCCAGGCCGGCGTCGCCGTCGGTCTGCTGGGCCGCCTGCAGGTACCAGCGCGCGGCCTCGGCCAGCTTGCCGGCCTGCAGGGCGAACTCACCGGCCATCACCGGTTCCAGCGCCAGTTCCTCAGTGGCCGGGGCCCTTGCAGGGGCCTTGGCCGGCACCGCCGCCAGGGCCTGGCTGCAGGCCAGGGACAGCAGCAGAACACTGGGGATGCGAATCAATGCGGGCATCGTCGGCATCGGGGCCTTAAAATGTCGTCCAATGGCCAGCAGCTTATCGCAAGCAACTGAACAATGACCCTGTGGGTGCTCGGACTGAATCACCAGACCGCACCGGTGGAGCTGCGCGAGCGCGCGGCCTTCGCCGGTGAGGCGTTGCCGCGCGCGCTCGGTTCGCTGCGCGATACTCCGCAGATCGCCGAGGCGGTGCTGCTGTCCACCTGCAACCGCACCGAGCTGTATGCCGTGGCCGATTCGGCACAGGCGCTGGACCAGTGGCTGCACACCCAGGCCGGCGACCTGCAGGGCTACCTGTACCAGCACGCCGATGCCGAGGCCGTGCGCCACCTGTTCCGGGTCGCCACCGGCCTGGACTCGATGGTGCTGGGTGAGCCGCAGATCCTCGGCCAGGTGAAGGATGCCTGGTCGACCGCGCGCGACCACGGCCTGCTCGGCCAGCGCCTGGACCGCCTGTTCCAGCAGACCTTCTCGGTGGCCAAGCGTGCGCGCACCGATACCCAGGTCGGCGCCAACCCGGTATCGGTGGCGTCGGCCGCGGTGCGCCTGGCGCAGAACGCGTTCGCCCGGCTGGACGACTCCACCGTGCTGCTGGTCGGTGCCGGCGAGACCATCGAACTGGCTGCACGGCACCTGAGCGAAGGCAAGGTACGCCGGCTGCTGATCGCCAACCGCACCCTCGCCCACGCGCAGGAACTTGCCAGCCGCCATGGCGGCGTGGCCCTGCCGCTGACCGAACTGGACCGCCACCTGGGCGAGGCCGACGTGGTGTTTTCGGCCACCGCTGCGCGCGAACCGGTGATCCATCGCGAGATGGTGGCCAAGGCCCTGCGCGCGCGCCGGCACAAGCCGATGCTGCTGTTCGACCTGGCCGTACCGCGCGACATCGAGGCAGAGGTCGGCACGCTCAACGACGCCTTCCTCTACACCGTGGACGATCTCGAGCGCGCGGTGGAAGACAACCGCCGTGGCCGCCGCGAGGCCGCC
This sequence comes from Stenotrophomonas sp. 115C5, assembly GCF_056861055.1. Lineage (NCBI taxonomy): Bacteria > Pseudomonadati > Pseudomonadota > Gammaproteobacteria > Lysobacterales > Lysobacteraceae > Stenotrophomonas > Stenotrophomonas sp. 115C5. The sequence goes on along the minus strand of NZ_JBSPUQ010000017.1, from coordinate 78,277 downwards.
GCCGAAGCCGAGGCGATCATCGACCTGCAGGTGTCGCGCTTCGTCGAGACCCAGCAGGCCAGCGCCCACCAGGCGCCGCTGCGGCAGCTGCGCGCGTTCGGCGAAGCCACCCGTGCCGAGCTGCTGGAGCGCGCACGCCAGCAACTGGCCAACGGCAAGCCGGCCGATGAAGTGCTGGAACTGCTTGCCCACGGCCTGACCAACCGCCTGCTGCATCCGCCGACCGCCGCCCTGCGTGCGGCCGCGCTGAGTGGCGATGCCGACCTGACCCGCGCCGCCGAGCGCCTGTTCCCGGCCACGCCGGGTTACCGCCACCCACCCGTGAGACCCGATGACGCCGACCCTGCGCCGTAAGCTGGAAGCGCTGGCCGAGCGCCGCGAAGAACTGGAACGCCTGCTCGCCGAACCCGATGTGGTCGCCGACAACACTCGTTTCCGCGACCTTTCGCGCGAATTCGCCCAACTTGAACCGATCGCCATCGCCCTGGCTGATGAAGCCCGTGCCAAGGCCGATCTGGCAGCCGCCGAAGGCATGCGCGCCGACCCCGACCTGCGCGAGCTGGCCGATGAGGAAATCGCTGCTGCGCAGGCGCGCCTGCAGGAACTGGAGCAGGAGCTGGCGCTGCTGCTGGTGCCGCGCGACCCGCGTGACGAAGGCAACCTGTTCCTGGAAGTGCGCGCGGGTACCGGCGGTGACGAAGCAGCGATCTTCGCCGGCGACCTGTTCCGCATGTATGCCCGCTATGCCGAGCGCCAGGGCTGGAAGGTCGAGATCGAATCGGACAGTCCGGGCGAGCACGGTGGCTACAAGGAAGTGGTGGCGCGCGTGGTCGGCCGTGGCGCGTTCTCGCGCCTGAAGTTCGAATCGGGTACGCATCGCGTGCAGCGCGTGCCGGCCACCGAATCGCAGGGCCGCATCCACACCTCGGCGGCCACCGTAGCGATCATTCCCGAGGCCGATGAGGTCGATGACATCGTCATCAACCCGGCCGACCTGAAGGTGGATACGTTCCGCTCGTCCGGCGCCGGTGGCCAGCACGTGAACAAGACCGAATCGGCCATCCGCATCACCCATGTGCCAACCGGCGTGGTGGTGGAATGCCAGACCGAACGCAGCCAGCACGCCAACCGCGACAAGGCGATGAAGCGCCTGAAAGCACAGCTGCTGGACGCCGAGCGCCAGCGCCAGGACGCGGCGCAGGCCGAATCGCGGCGCCTGCAGGTCGGCAGCGGCGACCGCAGCCAGCGCATCCGCACCTACAACTTCCCGCAGGGCCGGATCACCGACCACCGCGTGGAAGGCCTGACGCTGTACGACCTGCCCAACGTACTGGCCGGCGACCTCGATCCGCTGCTGCAGCGGCTCAGCCACGAGCACCAGGTGGACGCTCTGGCCCAGCTGTCGGCGGGCTGAGCACGATGACGGCCTGGCAGCAGCGACAGCACCTGCAACAGGCGATTGCACGCCAGCCCGGCGATTTCGTCGCCTGGGTGATGCTGGCCGACCTGGAACTGGAAGCCGGCGACATTGCCGCCGGCGAGCAGGCGGCGCGGCGCGCGCTGCAGCTGCGCCCGAATCACCCTGAAGCACTGGCACGGTTGGGTCGCGTGGCCTGGATGGCCGGCGCGCATGCCGACGCGGCGAAGCTGCTCGGCCAGGCCTCGGCGCTGGCCCCACAGCACCCCGGCATCGCGTTGTGGCTGGGCCATGCGCTGGAAGATGCCGATGATGCCGAAGGCGCGGCGGCGGCCTATCGCCGTGCACATGCGCTGATGCCGGACGAACCCTATATCGCCGCGCAGCGCCTGGCCTGGCAGCGTCGCCTGTGCGACTGGCAGGACGTGGATGCGCTGGCCACACAGGTGCGTGGCGCCCTGGCCGCCGGGCAAGGCGTGGTCGAACCATTCGCGTTCCTCAGCGAGGATGCCAGCGCGGCCGAACAGCTGGCCTGCGCGCGTGCACGCGCCGCAGTGGTTGCTTCGGGGGTGCGTCCCCTTCCTGCCGTGAAGGTGCGCGGGCACGGCCCCTTGCGCGTCGGTTTCCTTTCCAATGGTTTTGGCGCCCATCCCACCGGGCTGCTGACCGTGGCCCTGTTCGAGCAGTTGCGTCATGACCCGGCGTTGCAGCTGCATCTGTTCGCGTTGAACCACGATGATGGCAGCCGCATCCGCCAGCGCCTGCAGGCAGCCACACAGCTGCATGATGTGGCCGGGCTGCGCCATGCAGACACTGCCGCGCGCATCCGCGCACAGGGCATTGACCAGTTGTTCGACCTGCGCGGCTGGGGCGGCGGCGGCACGCCGGAAGTGCTGGCGATGCGCCCTGCCCCGCTGCAGTTGAACTGGCTGGCCTATCCCGGCACATCAGGCGCGCATTGGATGGATGCCGTGGTCGCCGACGACTTCGTGCTGCCGGCATCGCTGGAATCGCAGTTCAGCGAACGCGTCCTGCGCCTGCCACGTGCCTTCCAGCCCTCGGACAACACCCGCATCCTGGCGCCAGCACCCTCCCGCGCCGAGTGCGGCCTACCCGAACACGGCGTGGTGTTCTGCTGCTTCAACAACAGCTACAAGCTCAACCCGCGCAGCATGGGCCGTGCCTTCGCAGTGCTGCAGGCGGTGCCAGGCAGCGTGCTGTGGCTGCTGTCCGGGCCCGGCCAGGCCGATGCGCGCCTGCGTGCCGCCGCACAGACCGCAGGCCTGGACCCGGCGCGCCTGGTGTTCACGGCCAAGCTGCCGCATCCTCAGTACCTGGCCCGTTATCAGCTGGCCGACCTGTTCCTGGACACGCATCCGTACAACGCCCACACCACCGCCTCCGATGCACTGTGGGCCGGCTGCCCGGTGCTGACCTGCCCCGGCGACACCTTCGCCGCGCGCGTGGCCGGCAGCCTCAACCACCACCTGGCTCTGGCACGGATGAATGTCGCCGACGATGCCGGGTTCATCGCCACCGCCAGCGCGCTGGGCAACGATCCGGCAGCACTGGCGGCGTTGCGCGCTGAACTGGCACGGGCACGCGAAGACAGCGGCCTGTTCGACATGGCCGGATTTGCCCACGACCTTTCGGCGCTGCTGCAGCATCTGGCGGGCGAACAGGGCTGGCAGGGCCTCGACATCACCTGAGCGATCCCTGCGCTACGCTCGGGCTTCCTCCCCGCGTGGTGTGACGATGGCCAAGCTCAAGCGCAAGGACTACGACGAACTGCTGCTGCCTTTGCAGCTGGAACTGACCGCGATGGCGCGCTGGGTGCAGCACAGCGGGCAACGCCTGCTGGTGCTGTTCGAGGGACGTGATACCGCAGGCAAAGGCGGCGCGATCCAGGCCATCAGCCAGCACCTCAACCCGCGCCAATGCCGGGTGGTGGCGCTGCCCAAGCCCACCGACCGCGAAGCCACGCAGTGGTACTTCCAGCGCTACGCCTCGCACTTGCCCGCCGCCGGCGAGATCGTGCTGATGGACCGCAGCTGGTACAACCGCGCAGGCGTCGAGCGGGTGATGGGCTATTGCAGCGAAACCGAGTACCAGCAGTTCCTGCATCAGGCGCCGGTGTTCGAACAGCTGCTGGTGGACGACGGCATCCTGCTGTTCAAGTACTGGCTGTGCGTGGACCAGGAGCAGCAGGAAAAGCGCTTCGCCGAGCGCCACCTCGATCCGCTGAAGGGCTGGAAGCTCTCTCCGGTGGACCTTAAATCACGCAGCAAGTACAGCGCTTACACCGAGGCCCGCGAGGCAATGCTGCGCGCGACGCATCGTGAGGCGGCGCCGTGGACGCTGGTGGATTTCAACGACCAGCGGCTGGGCCGGCTGACCCTGGTGCGCAACCTGCTGGACCGGCTGCCGGATACGCGCGTGGACGCGCCTTTGCCGGAGCTGCCGAAGCTGAAGGGCAAGCTGCATCGCGAGCACTACGATGTGCTGAAGCCGATCGAGGATTTCCCGGTCGAGGAATAGGGTGGGTCGGCAGGGCCTGCGGCCCTGCACCTGCAGAGGCAACGGCAACAGCCGGCTCTGGGAGTTTTGCTTGTTGGCTGGGGTGATGTGGGTTGGCAGGACACGCCGTAAACCCATCCATGGGGGCTCGATGGCGCCATCCATGGCGCCAACGGTCCTGCCCACCCACACCGCCCCATCCCCGACAGATTTCCGGTGACGGAGGTAGATCCACGCCATGCGTGGATGAATCTCCATTGAAATCGAATACTTCAACAATTGAACGAAGAGCATCCACGCATGGCGTGGATCCACGTGTCGACCAAGGTCGACACCCACCAACAGCCGCAGAAATCTGTCAGAGGCGGGGCGGTGTCGGAGTGCGGGGTGTCAGCCGCATGGATGCGGCTGCCAAGCCTACATGGACGTACTTGCGGCGTCCCCGCACTCCGACACCGCCCCGCCACAACACGGAAATCGCACTTTGGCAGTTGCTGTTGCCGTTGCTTGAAAGTTTCGGCGGGTGCAGGGCGCAGCCCTGCCGATACCCAACCTACTTGGCAGCAGCGATCTGCTTTTCGATGTCGGCGGCCGTCACCGGGCCGAGGAAGCTGTGCGCCAGCTTGCCTTGCGGATCGATGAGATGCGTCAACGGCAGACCGCGCGGCGTGGCGAAATCCGCCGGCGGATCGAACGGGTCCACGATCACGATCGGATAGGTCACCGGATGCTTGGTCAGGAACGACTGCATCTCCGGCACCTCGATGTCTTCATAGGCCAGGCCGACCACTTCGATGTTGCTGCGCATCGCATGCAGCGCCGAAAGCTCCGGCATTTCCTTGCGGCACGGTGCACACCAGGTCGCCCAGAAATTCACCACCACCCACTTGCCACGATGCGCAGCCAGGTCGTAGTCGCTGCCATCCACTGCCTTCATCTTCAGCGTCGGGAACTCGGCGGTGATGCGTTCGGCCGGGGTCTCTTCGACCGGCGCCGGTGCGGTCGGCGTCGGGGCCTGTGCCGGTGGCTGGCTGCTGGCGGGGGTCGGCTCCTGGGCCGGCTTGCAGGCCGACAGCGCCAGCAGCAGGGCCAGCGGGAGCAGCAACGGGGTCTTGCGGGTCATGGCATGTCTCCGGAATCGGTGTAGATATCGCTGACCTTGCGCTTGAGGCGTTCGCGCAGGGGCAGCCGCAGATCGTCCAGTGCCGCCAGCGCAGCACGGCCCAGTGTGTCGTCGCGGTATGGCAGATGCTGCTCGGCTACCGGGATGCGCAGCTGGGTGCATTCGTACAGATCGGCCAGGCTCACCTGGTCCAGGTCGCGCGAGAGCAGCCATTCGCCGCGTTCATCGCGGCGCAACAGGCCGATTTCCTGCAGGTTGCAGGCCAGGTCCTGCAGCAGCGAATCGGTCAGCATCGGCTCCAGACGCAGGATTTCATCGTCGGCCAGGCCCTTGCCCTTGGCACGTGCATGGTGGAAGCGGCCGAGCAGGCGCAGCAGGCCATAGAACTCGTAGCCCTGCGGCAGGCGCAGTTCCACCGGCTGGTAGCGGAAGGCGGCCATCGACGAGGACAGCGACGCGCCCAGCAGCACCGCCACCCAGCACAGGTAGATCCACAGCAGCAGGATCGGCACGAAGGCGACGGTGCCGTAGAGCTTCTGGTAGGACTGGAAACTACCCAGATAGGCGCCAATGCCCCACTTCACCAGTTCCAGGATGACCGCCGCGAGAATCGCGCCGGGTACCGCGTGCCGCCATTTCACGGTGTGGTGCGGCACCACCCGGAACATCAGCGTGATGCAGACGAACTCGATCAGGATCGGCGCCAGCCGCAGTGCGAACTCGGCCAGCCAGCGACCTTCCTGGGTCCCGAACAGTGGCATCGCGAACACCCGCGCCGACACCGCCAGCGAAGCGGCAGCGAGCATCGCGCCCAGGGTCAGCACGGTCCAGTAGACCAGGAAGCGGGTCAGCTTGGGCCGGGTCGAACCGACCCGCCAGATCTGGTTGAAGGTTTCTTCAACGCTGTTGAGGGTGATCAGCAGTGATACCACCAGCGCGATGAAGCCGGCGGCGGTGAGCTGGCCGGCACTGGCCGAGAACTGCCGCAGGTAGCCCTCCGCCGCACGCGCGGCGTTGGGCACGAAGTTGGAGAAGACGTAATCGCTGAGCTGGTCGCTCCAGCGGTCGAAGACGGGGAAGGCCGAGAGCACGCCGAACACCACGATGGCCAGCGGCACCAGCGCGAACACCGTGGTGTACGCCAGCGCCGCCGCTGCCTGGAACAGGCGGTCGTCGAGGAAGCGATGCCACAGGAAGCGGCCGAAACTGATGGCCCGTGCGCGATCCCGCGCGCGCTCCATCCACAGGTTGAGCGTATCCAAAGGTTCCATCGGCGAAAGGGTACCCGATGCGGAATGCTCGCAGGATAGCCATACTGGTGGCCACACGACGAGGAGAAGCGGGCACGATGGGCGAGATTCTGGTGCTGTACTACAGCCGGGGCGGTTCGGTGGCACGGCTGGCGCGCCAGATCGCGCGGGGCATCGGCGAAGTGCCGGGCATGACCGCGCGCCTGCGCACGGTGCCGCCGGTGGCTGCGGTGACCCAGACCGCGCAGCCGCCGGTACCCGACGATGGCGCCCCCTACGCGAGCGTGCAGGACCTGGTCGAATGCCAGGGCCTGCTGCTCGGCAGCCCCACCCGCTTCGGCAACATGGCGGCCCCGGTGAAGCACTTCCTCGACGGGCTGGGCGCCGAATGGGTCAACGGCACCCTCTCCGGCAAGCCGGCCGGCGTGTTCACCTCCACCGCCTCGATGCATGGCGGGCAGGAATCGACTCTGCTGTCGATGCAGGTGCCACTGCTGCACCATGGCTGCGTGATCGTCGGCATCCCGTTCACCGAGCCGGCGCTGAGCCACACCACCAGTGGCGGCACGCCCTATGGCGCCAGCCACGTCGCCGGTGCCGCCGACGACCCGCAGCCGACCGACGACGAGGCGGTGCTGGCGCGTGCGCTGGGCCACCGGGTGGCCGACATCGCGCAGCGGCTGGCCCGATGAGCGCCGCGCCGCGCACGGTCCTGCTGCTGGCCCTGATGGGGCTGGCCGCGCTGTTCGCCGGCTGGTTCATCAATGACAAGCACTGGCTGGCCACCCAGCTGGTGTTTACCGCGCCGCCACTGGCACTGGCCATCACACTGCGCCTGGGCTGGCGCAAGGCGGGTTTCTGGGCCTCGGTGCTGGCGCTGGGCTGGTTCAGCCACGGCGTGATGAGCGCCTGGAGCCATCCGGAGACGCGCTGGCTGGCGCTGATCGAGATCGCGCTGGCCCTGCTGGTGATCTTCAGCGCCAGCCTGCCAGGGCTGCGCGCCCGCTTCGGCAAGCGACGCTGACGCTGCGCCCGCCGGGCCGTATCATCTGTGTTCCTGGCCCCGCGCCGCTGTACCTGTCCTGGTTTCGCGCATGCACATGATGGAAGAGCTCCTGGTCGTCACCACCGGTGGCACGATCGACAAGATCTACTTCGACGACAAGTCGGACTACCAGATCGGCGACCCCCAGATCGGCATGATCCTGCGCGAGCTGGGCGTGACGTTCCGCTTCAACGTGATTCCGATCCTGCGCAAGGATTCGCTGCACATCAACGATGAAGACCGCGAACTGATCCGCGCCACCATCGCCGCGCAGCCGACCCGGCACGTGCTGGTGACCCATGGCACCGATTCGATGGTGCAGACCGGCAAGGTGCTGGCGACGATCCCGGACAAGACTATCGTGATGACCGGCGCGCTGAGCCCGGCGCGTTTCCGCGGTTCGGATGCGGAGTTCAACATCGGCTGTGCGATCGGTGCGGTGCAGTCGCTGCCGACCGGCGTGTACATCGCCATGAACGGGCGGATCTTCGATCCGCAGCACGTGCGCAAGAACGTAGCGGCGAACCGCTTCGAATCGGTTTGAGGAACGGCGTGCCGACCAAGGTCGGCACGCACCACCGCGCGGCCCCATGCAAAAACGCCCCGGCCTAAGCCGGGGCGTGCCCATGGAGAGGGACTTGGGCTCAGTACTGGGCGCTGAGGGTCAGGCCCGAGAAGGTGCTGTACGCCTTCACCCGCACATACCAGGTGCCGGCGGCCGGGCTGTTGATGGTGCAGGTCTCGCTGTTGCCGCTCAGGTACGGACGGCAGGTGTAGGTGGTATCGGTCGGGGCACTGCCCTGGCGCACGTACAGGTCGGCATCACCGCTGCCGCCACTGATCGCCACGCGCAGCTGGCTGCTGCCGGCCGGAACCGCAACGGTGTAGTTCAGCTCGGCACCGGTGGCGGCGCCCAGGCCGGTCACCGGCACGTTGTTCTGCAGCACGTTGCCACCCGGGTTCGGGCCGCCACCGTTGATCGCTGCAGCGACCGCCGCGTCGGCGTCGATGATGCCGGCGCCGCAGCCACCCGAGCAGGCGCCCGGCAGCGGGCGTGCGGTGCTCTTGATGATGCTCTCCACCTGCGCCGGGCTCAGCGGGCTCGGGGCTACGGATTGCATCAGCGCGACCACGCCGGCCACGTGCGGTGCCGCCATCGAGGTGCCGTTGTACGAAGCGTAGCTGGCACTGCCCGGGGTGGTGGTGCCGCTGTTGAGGGTGGACAGGATGCCCTGGCCCGGTGCCGAGATATCGATGCCGTTGCCATAGTTGGAGAAGCTGGCACGCGCACCGGCCGAGGTGGTGGCCGCCACTGCGATCACGTTCGGGCAGTTGGCCGGCACCGACGAGGACACGTTGGTGTTGCTGTTGCCGGCGGCGACCACCACGGTGGTGCCACGGCCGACAGCGCCATTGATCGCGTTCTGGTAGGTGGTCGAGCAGCTGCCACCGCCGCCCAGCGAGAGGTTGATGACCTCGGCCGGATTGGCATTGGCCGGCACGCCACTGACGCTGCCGCCGGAGGCCCACACAATCGCGTCGGCGATGTCAGAGGTGTAACCGCCGCACTTGCCGAGTACGCGCACCGGCACGACCTTGGCGTTGAATGCGGTACCTGCCACGCCGGTGCTGTTGTTGGTCACCGCCGCCACCGTACCGGCGACGTGGGTACCGTGCCAGCTGGAGTTCGAACCCGGGTAGCCCGCCTGGCACTCGTTGTCGCCGTACCAGTCGCCCTCATCGTTCGGGTTGTTGTCGCGGCCGTTGCCGTCGCGCGCCATCGCCGCATCGCTGATGAAGTCGTAGCCCGGCAGGATGTTGGCATTGAGGTCGGCATGGTTGGTGATGCCGGTGTCGATCACCGCCACGACCACACCGGTGCCGGTGGCCTTGTCCCAGGCCGGCCGGATGTTGATGCCGGCATTGGAGGTGCCAAAGCCCCATTGCTCGCTGAAGCGGGTGTCGTTCGGGGTCAGCGTGGCACGCATGATCTGGTCGACTTCAACGTATTCCACGTTCGGGTCGGCGGCCAGCTTGCGCATCAGCTGCTCGGATTCGGCCTGGTCGAGCGGACGATCGGTCTTGACCAGGGTCGGGCCGACGGCCAGCTTGCGGACCTGCTGCAGGCCCAGCGCGCGGCCCTGGCTGCTGGCCAGGCCGGCGGCGGCACTTTTCAGTGAAGAGGCCAGTGCGGTGGTGTTGGCCACCGGCGCGCTGCCGTCGCGGTACTTCACGATGAAGCGCTGGTGGGTCGGCGCGGACTGCAGGCCGCTGAGCTGGACATCACCGGCCAGCGCAGGCGTGGCCAGCAGCAGCGATGACAGAACGGACGCACCAAGGACCACCCACACTCGACGCACACGCGGTTGCGTTACCTGGGACATCGTATTTCCCTTTCTTGTGGTGTGAATGCCGGAATCGGCAGAAGCACCGGCCCGAACCCTGGGCTGGCTTGCATTGGCGAGGTTCGAAGTCCGGCGAGCCAGCGGATCCCCCTTCCGATCCGCCGTGCAGATGACGCTAATGACCAAAACCGGACACCACAAGATTTTCAGCGTCTTTTCAGCAAGATGAAATGTTCGTTCTGAGACTTCCCGGGTCGAGGGTTTGTGAAGGTGAAGGAACTTTCTCGTGCCCTGCACGCACCTGACTGGGTCATCACATGTCCTGCAATGACTTTGCCGACATCGGCGTCCACTGCTGTCACCAACGACCGCAGAGCGCCTGCCCGCCGCGTCGGACGCGCTGACTACTTTGCCTGCGGAACGCGCGCCGGCCGGATGCGCTGCCCTTTGACCGGCTCGCCGCGTGCAATCGGCTGGCCATCGGCCACGTAACCGGAGAACTGTGCCGGCAACGCTTCGCCGACACCGAACACGGGCCCGGCCTGCAGCTGGTAGTGCAGGTGCGGCTCGGAGGAGTTGCCGCTGTTGCCACAGTCACCGAGGTGCGCGCCGCTGCGGACAACCTGTCCCTGCGCAACGCGCACACTGCCCTGGCGCAGGTGCGCCAGCACCGAGTACTCCTCATTGCCGTGGTCGAGGATGACGCGGTTACCGGTGAGCTGGGCGGCATTCATCTGGCCCGGCACGTTGTCGGCCACACCCTCGACCACCTCCACCACCGTGCCATCGGCTGGCGCGAGGATCGGGCGACCGAAGCAGTAGTAGTCATCGTTGCGCAGCCCATCGCCACGGTGCGAGCGGCCATCGCGGAGCACCAGCAGATCCAGCGCGAAGCGCTGGCCGGCATGGGCCGCATGGTAGTTCTGTTCGACAGTACGCCCGCCCCAGAACACAAAGTACTCATCGTCGAACGGCAGTTGCAGCCGTGTGCGGGTCTGGTAGTCGAGGAACCCGCTCGCCGCTGCCTGCGGCGGTGCGGTCTGTAGCGGGCGGATGTAGAAGCCGCCGATCCGCCCTTCGGCATCGATGGCCCACAGCACCTGGATGATGGCCGGGCTCCTGGCGAAGCGCGCCTGTCGCAGATAGGTGTCGAATCCATCAACCTTCTCGACCTTCTCACTGACCAGCTCGGTTTCTGCGCCCCAGCCCGCCAGCACCTGCTCGCGCAGCGCCACCAGGCTCTGCGGGGACTGCAGCCCCGCCTGCATCTGGGGCGTCATCCGTTCCCACAGTGCGTCGACGTGCCCTTCGTAGAACTGCGCGGTCAGCATGGCACCTTGTTGGCGCGGATCTGTGGCCTCAGCCGCACTGGGGAGAGCAGAGAAGGAAACAACCAGAACTGCAAACAGGCGCGGAAGCAATGTCATGTCAGGGGTCCTTTCGATCCGGATCGGGAAGGCCGGCAACGATGGCCGCCAGCTGCGTGCGGTACTCGGCCAGGGCAGTGCGGCCCCTCGGCGTCAACTGCAAAGTGGTCAGTGGGCGCTTGCCGCGGAACGACTTGTCGATGGCGACCAGACCTGCCGCTTCAAGCTTGCTCAGATGGCTGGAGAGGTTGCCCTTGCTCAACCCGCTGAGATGCTCGACAAATCCGAACTCGGCGGATTCGGCACCTGCCAGGATCGACAGGATCAGCAGGCGCGCCGGCTCGTGGATCAAGCGGTCGAGCTGGAGCAGCGCTCTGGAATCAGGCAGCTGGGTCATTCGACGTTCGTCCGCGCCGCCATGAACGCGCGCATCTCCACCTGCAGCCGCTGGAAGCGCTGGTGGTCACGCCAGCCGACCACGATCAGTGCGATGGATGCCAAGGGGAACACCGCGGTGCTCGGGCCGAAGCCGTACGCCTGCCCGGTGAAGGCCAGCGCGGCCTGGCACAGCAGGAACACGCCCACGATGAACTCCAGCGGCGTACGCAGCCAGCGCCACACCACCCAGGGCAACAGGGCCACCACGACCAGGTAGCCAATGGCGCGCAGGTCCCAGGCGCGTTCGCCCATCGGTACCAGCCGGGTCAGCACGCTGCCGATCACAAGCACGCTTACCAGCGCGGTGAAGGCGATGAAGAAGCGCTGGAAATTGCGTTCGACCGGCGTGACCTGCTCTTCGACCTGGCCCAGCCGCTGGTAGTAGCGGCGTGCCAGCCATTGCTTGCCGACGATCCACAGCACCGGCACGGCAATCAGCACGATGCGCAGCGCCAGGGTGGTCGGCAACAGAGCGCCGGCAAGAAACGAGGCCAGGCAGGCGATGCCGCCTGCCATCGCCGACAGGCCCCCGGCACTTCGCGAATACCGCGAGTATTCACGGGTCAGCGCCTGCAGGCGCGAGGAAGGATCAATGACGGACGGCTGCTGCATGACACGCTCCATCGGGGTCGCTTGAATTTAGTTTGCACTGCAAACCTATTTGCGTCAAGCAATCGCCTGCTGCGGTCTGGCGGGCGGGCCCACAACGCAGAAAGCCCGTCACTGGGACGGGCTTTCCAGAGGCGCAGTCGAGCATGGCTCGACGCTACGGTTCGGCGTGGGCGATCAGCCCAGCTTGACCAGCCAGTTGTGGCGGTCCGGCAGGCGGCCGTACTGGATGTCGGTCAGTTCCTTGCGCAGCGACATGGTCACTTCGCCGGCCGGGGCGTTGATGTCCCCCACCGAGAAGCCCTCGCCCTTCAGCTGGCCGATCGGGGTGACCACCGCCGCGGTGCCGCAGGCGAACACTTCGGCGATCTCGCCGGAGGCAACGCCGTCCTTCCACTCGTCGATGCTGACCTTGCGCTCTTCGACCTTCATGCCGCGGTCGCGGGCCAGCTGCAGGATGCTCTCGCGGGTAATGCCCTCAAGGATGCTGCCCGAGAGCTGCGGGGTGACCAACGTGCCGTCCTTGTAGACCAGGAACACGTTCATGCCGCCCAGTTCTTCCAGGTACTTGCCTTCGACCGGGTCGAGGAACAGCACCTGCGAGCAGCCCTGTGCCTGCGCCTTCTGCTGCGGCAGCAGCGAAGCCGCGTAGTTGCCGCCGCACTTGGCGGCGCCGGTGCCGCCCTTGGCTGCACGCGCGTATTCGGTGGACAGCCAGATCGACACCGGTGCGACGCCCTTGGCGAAGTACGGGCCGGCCGGGCTGGCGATGACGTAGTAACCGGCCTTGTGCGCGCCACGCACGCCGAGGAAGGCTTCGTCGCCGATCATGAACGGGCGGAAGTACAGGCTCGACTCATCGGCCGACGGCACCCAGGCGCTGTCGACGGCGATCAGCTGCTTCAGCGATTCGACGAAAATCTCCACCGGCAGTTCCGGCAGCGCCAGGCGCTGCGCCGAACGCTGCAGGCGACGGCCGTTGGCATCCGGGCGGAAGGTCCAGATCGAACCGTCGGCATGGCGGTAGGCCTTGATGCCTTCGAAGATTTCCTGGCCGTAATGCAGCACGGCTGCAGCCGGGTCCAGCTGCAGCGGGCCGTAGGCGCGCACGTTGGCGTTGTGCCAGCCGGTGTCCTTGTCCCAGCGCACTTCCACCATGTGGTCGGTGAAGTGCAGGCCGAAGCCCGGCTTCTCCAGGATCTGGGCGCGCTCTTCAGCGCTGCGCGGGTGGTCCGAACGGGTGACGGCGAAGCTGGGAATGGACTGGGACACCGGAGATTTCCTGTTCTGGTTGCGGGTAATGCCGGGCCCGCGTCACTGCGGGCCGTGGGTCAAAGCATGCCGGTCTCGAGCCGGGCCGCCTCGGACATCATGTGCTGGTTCCACGGCGGGTCGAACACCAGGTCGACGTCGGCCTCGGCCACCGTCGGGATCATTTCGAGCTTGCTGCGCACGTCGTCGACCAGGATCTCGCCCATGCCGCAGCCCGGTGCGGTCAGGGTCATCTTCACGTCGATCTCCCGCTTGCCTTCGTCCAGGTGCTTGATTTCGACCTCGTAGACCAGGCCCAGTTCGACGATGTTCACCGGAATTTCCGGGTCGAAGCAGGTGCGCAGCTGCTGCCATACCAGCTGTTCCACCTGTTCATCGGTGGCATCGGCGGGCAGTTCCAGCGGTGCCGGCGCCTCCTTGCCGATGGCGTCGCCGTCCTTGCCGGCGATGCGGAACAGGTTGCCCTCGACAAACACCGAATAACTGCCGCCCAGCGCCTGGGTGATGTACCCATAGCTGCCGGCAGGCAGGGTCACGGTGTCGCCCTGCGGGACCATCACGGCCTCGCAATCGCGTTCGAAGTGGACAGGTTCGCTGCTACGGGAATACATGGGGACCGATATGGGGCCGTGGCCGGGGCCACGCAAGACGGCATTCTAGCCCAGCCGCCCTGCGGCCGCCGGTGCACTGCGGCAAACCACAGTATCCTGTGGGTGATCTTCAGGGAGCTTCGATGTCCTCCAATGCCGCGCGTGCCAGGACCGTGACCTGGCTCTGGCCCATCATGCTGTTGCTGGGTCTGGTTGTTGCTCCCCTTGCCTGGATGGTGCTGGCGCTGATGACCGGCCGGCAGGTCGGCTGGATGGCGGTACTGACCGCCCTGGAACTGGTGTTCATGCTGCGCATGGGTACGCTGGGCCCGGGCCGGTTGCGCATCGCGCTGGTCGTGCTGGGCACCCTGCTGGTGGCCGCCGTGGCCAACTGGGCCATCGCCAGCGCCTGGATGGGCGGCTCGATCGGGCTGGATCTGTGGGACGCCACGATGCGGATGGGCCCGCACCTGGCCTGGACCCTGATCACCCTCGCCAATGGCGCGATCGAGTGGCTGTGGCTGGCCCTGGGCGTGGCCGTGGGCGCCTGGCTGGCGCGCTGACCGCGAGACTCACGCCACGCGTGGATGGCGGTAGTGCCGGCCGCTGGCCGGCAGAAGCGTGCGGACCAAGGTCCGCACCTACCGGATGCAGCCGGATCTCAATGCCCGCCGTCGAGCGCCTTCAGTTCGCTCACCAGCGAGGCTGCCGCTTCCGCACCGTCGCCGTACAGCATGCGGGTGTTGTCGGCGTAGAACAGCGCATTCTCGATGCCGGCGAAGCCGGTGCCCTTGCCGCGCTTGATCACCACCACGTTGCGCGCGCTGACCACGTCCAGCACGGGCATGCCGTAGATCGGGCTGGCCGGGTCGGTGCGTGCCACCGGATTGACCACGTCGTTGGCACCGATCACCAGCACCACGTCGGTGTTGGCGAACTCCGGGTTGATGTCGTCCATGTCGGCTATCAGGTCGTACGGCACGCCCGCTTCGGCCAGCAGTACGTTCATGTGCCCGGGCATGCGCCCCGCCACCGGATGGATCGCGAACTTCACCTTGACCCCACGCTGGCCAAGCCGCTGCGCCAGTTCCCAGATCTTGTGCTGCGCCTGCGCCACGGCCATGCCGTAGCCGGGCACGATCACCACGCGCTCGGCGTAGGCCATCATCGCCGCGACGTCCGATGCTTCAATCGGCTTCTGCGCACCCGAGATCGCCTGCGCTTCCCCGCCGGCACCGCCGCCGAAGTTGGAGAACAACACGTTGCGGATCGGCCGGTTCATCGCCTTGGCCATCAGCCGGGTCAGCAGGATGCCCGCCGCGCCAACCATCATGCCGGCGATGATCAATGCCTCATTGCCCAGCACGTAGCCTTCGAACGACACCGCCAAGCCGGTGAAGGCGTTGTACAGCGAGATCACCACCGGCATGTCGGCGCCACCGATCGGCAGCGTCATCAGCACGCCCAGCGCCAGTGCCAGCACGAAGAAGGCGACGATGGACCAGGTACTGAGCGTGCTGGCCGCGATGATCGCCAGCACCACCACCGCCAGCGCCACCAGCAGGTTCATCACCTGCTGGCCGGGCCAGGTCACGCGCTTGTCCAGGCGTCCATCCAGCTTGGCCCAGGCGATCACCGAGCCGGACAACGACACCGCACCGATGGCCGCGCCGACCACCGCCAGCAGCAGCACCGTGCCCGAGGGCTGGCGCGCGGCCAGGTCGGCCAGCGCCTGCGCGCTCCAGTGGCTGGTATCGCGGTTGGCCAGGAACGCATAGCGCAGCAGTTCCACCGCACCGATCGCCGCCGCCGAGCCACCGCCCATGCCGTTGTACAGCGCCACCATCTGCGGCATGTCGGTGATGGCGACCTTGCCGGCCGACCACCAGGCCAAACCCGCGCCAAGCAGCAGCGCCACCAGGATCAGCGGCACGTTGTGCAGTTCGGGCAGGAAGAAGGTTGCCGCCGTAGCCAGCAGCATGCCCAGCCCGGCCCAGCGGATGCCGCTGCGCGCGGTCAGCGGCGAGGCCATGCGCTGCAGGCCGAGTAGGAACAACGTGGCGGCGACGAGGTAGCTGGCCTTGACCAGCCAATCGAGCAGTTCGACGGTGCTGATGTTCAAGCCTGCGGCTCCTTCGGCTCGTCCTTGCCGCCCTTGGGCGCGCTCGGCTTGAACATTTCCAGCATGCGCGCGGTGACCACGTAGCCACCGGCGGCGTTGCCGGCACCGAGCACCACGGCGAGGAAGCCCAGGGCTTTCTCCAGCGGTGTCTGCGCATGCCCCAGCACCACCATCGCACCGATCAGCACGATGCCGTGGATGAAGTTGGAGCCCGACATCAGCGGGGTATGCAGGATCACCGGCACCCGCGAAATGATCACGTGGCCGGCGATGGCTGCCAGCATGAAGATGTACAGCGCTACGAACCCGTCACTCACTGGCAACGCTCCTGCTCTGTCTTCGTCGTCCCATCATAACCACGGGCTGAACCCGGTGCGCGCCCGGCGTCAACCGAACCCGCGCTCACGCGTTGTCGATGGTGACCCCGAGCGAGGAACCGTACCCTGTGCTGGTGAGCAGCCCCGTTCCCCCGAGCGCCGAGACCGATGCCCTGCCGGCGTCGCTGGAAGCGTTCCTGGCCAGCGTTGGCCCGCGTGCGTTCCGCTTCGCCGAGGCTGGCCTGCGCCAGCGCGAAGACGCCATGGACGCGGTGCAGGACGCGCTGCTGCGCATGCTGGACTACGCCGACAAGCCGGCGGCCGAATGGGCGCCGCTGTTCTGGAGCATCCTGCGCCGGCGCGTGATCGACGTGCAGCGCCGGCGCCGCTTCCGCCTGCCGTTCTGGCGCGACAACCAGGACGCGGAAGGCGGCGAGATCGATTGGGCCGATCCCGGCCCGGACCCGGCACAGGCGCATGAACAGCGCCAGCAGTACCAGCAGCTGGTGGACGCGTTGCGCCGCCTGCCCGCCCGCCAGCGCGAAGCCTTCACCCTGCGCGTGCTGCAGGACCTGGACGGGGCCACCACCGCCCGCGCCATGGGCTGCGGCGAAGGCGCGGTAAAAACCCATCTGGCACGCGCCCGCCAGGCGCTGCAGGATTACCTGGAGATCCACCCGTGAACCGCTCCCTGCCTTCCGATGACACCCTGCGCAGCCTGCACGCACAGTCGCTGCACGCGCTGTCGCCGGCAACGCTGGCCCGGCTGCGCCAGGCTCGCCACGGCGCCACGGCCACCCATCGCGGGCGCTGGCGCTGGTGGCTGGCCAGTGCCTGTTCGCTGGTGGTGGCACTGGGTATCGGCCTGCAGTTCAGCGGCCATGGCACGCTGACGGGCCCTGCGCCGGCACCTGTGCTTGCCTCGGTGGAAGACAACAGCGCGCTCTACGACGAAAATCCCGACCTGTACCTGTGGCTGGGCGATACCGACCTGGCGATGGAGTGAACCATGCCCCGATTCAATCACCTGTCGCTGCTGCTGACCCTGTCGCTGCTGCCGGCCCTCCCGGCACTGGCGCAGAGCGCCGCGCCCTCCCCTGCCGCACGCCCCGCGCCGGCCGCGCCGCTGCCGGCCTGGGAACAGTTGAGTGAAGCACAGCGGGAATCCCTGCTGGCACCGCTGCGCGACCGCTGGAACAGCGCCGATGCCGGCCAGCGCCAGCGCATGCTCTCGCATGGCCGGCGCTGGCAGTCGATGAGCCCTGAGGAACGCGACAAGGCCCGACGTGGCCTGCGCCGCTTCGAGCACATGAGCCCGGAACAGCGTGAGCAGGCCCGGGCCCTGTTCGGCCAGATGCGGGATCTGCCGCCCGCGCAGCGCGACGCACTGCGCGAGCGCTGGTCGCAGATGACGCCGGAACAACGCAAGGACTGGGTGCGCGAGAACCCGCCGCCGGCGAAGCCGCGGTAAAGGCAGCGTTCAACCCTTTGTAGAGCCGAGCCCACGCTCGGCTGCTTTATCGCGCCTGCGCAAGCCGAGCATGGGCTCGGCTCTACAGGAGGCATATCAGGTTCACGCCTGCCAGCGCGTCTTCGCCAGCAGCTCGTCGTCCCAGTCGAAACCGAGCTGGCCTTCGCGCACGAACAGCGCGACGAAGTTGAGCAGGTTGCGCGCATACATCTCGCTGGCCTGTGTTGCACCGCGGCTGGCCAGGCCCAGCGGGCCATCGATAGTCACGCCCTGGTGTTCGATGCACTGCCCTGGCTGGGTCAGTGCGCAGTTGCCGCCGCCCTCCGCCGCCAGGTCCACGATCACGCTGCCGGTGGCCATGCCTTCCACCATTGCGGCAGTCACGATCGTCGGCGCCGGTCGCCCCGGTACCGCAGCGGTGCAGATCACCACATCCACACCACGCAGGTGGTCGGCCAGGCGGCGCTGCTGCTCGGCACGCTCTTCATCGGTCAACGCGCGCGCGTAACCGCCCTCGCCCGCCGCGCTCACCCCGAGGTCGAGAAAGCGCGCGCCCAGCGACTGGATCTGCTCGCGGGTTTCCGGGCGCACGTCGAAGCCTTCCACCTGTGCACCCAACCGGCGCGCGGTGGCGATGGCCTGCAGGCCCGCCACACCGGCACCGATCACCAGCACCTTGGCCGGACGCACGGTACCGGCGGCGGTGGTCAGCATCGGAAAGAAGCGTGGCGCACGCTCGGCCGCGATCAGCGCCGCCTTGTAGCCGGCCATGCCCGCCTGCGAACTGAGCACGTCCATCGCCTGCGCGCGGGTAGTGCGCGGCAGCTGCTGCAGCGGGAACAGCTGCAGGCGGTCGCCAGCGGCCAATGCCGCAAGCGCCGGATCACTGGCCGGGGCCAGCAGGCCGACCACGCTGGCAGCGGGCTTGAGCTGCTCCAGGACCAACGCCGGCGGCGCCTGCACGCACAGCAGGATATCGATCTCTCCCCAACGACCCGCGTCGAACACACGTGCACCGGCATCGTCATAGGCCGCATCGGTGAAGCCTGCAGCCAAGCCGGCGCCCGCTTCGTACCAGACGGTAATGCCGAGGGCACCGAGCTTGCGCGCGGTTTCCGGCGTCAACGCCACGCGCCGTTCGCCCGGCGCGGTCTCCTTGATCCCCAGCAACGCCACGGCCATGCAGGTCCCCGCTGATCGGTGAGTTTTCCCGATCCTAGCAGGCGGCTCCGCTCAGTGCAGGGTGGCGCTGCCCGGGTCCAGCCGATCGATCACGCCCTGCATGGCGCTGTCGAAGGCGCCGTCATCCACATGGGCGCGCAGCCGGCCCAGCCGCACCATCACCGCCAGTTCCTCCGGAGAGGCCACGCAGAAGCGCACGCCGCGGCGGTTGACGAACAGCAGGCGCGAGGAGATCGGGCTGACCCAGGACAGCTTGCCGGCCTGCACCTTGCCGTCCTTGTCGACAAAGTCCAGCCAGTTGCCGATTTCCATGCGGCGGAAGCGGTCGGCATCGGCGTTGTCGAAATCGTCGGCGTCGATCTGCCCGCCCAGCTCGACCGCGGGCGATTCAGCCACCGGCGGTGCCGGCAAGGCAACCTGCGGCAGTTCCGGCAACGCGCGCTGCAGTTCCGGGCGCGATTCGGCAATGCCCTGCAAGGTGTCATGCAAGGCGTCGATGGCACCGGTGGCGGCATCGCCGTGCACGCCGACACTGGCAAATACCTTGGCCAGCACCGGCTGCCAGGCCTGCAGCCACGGCTTGCCGACGATCTGGCGGCGGGCCTCGGCCACTTCCTCCAGCAGGCCGTCAGCCAGGCTCAGTGCCTCGGCCACCGACGCACCCTCCTCGCCCTCGCGCAGCAGCGCCAGGGTCAGGTGGTGCTGCCACGGCTGGCGCAGGAACTCGGCGATGGCCGGCGGCAGGGTGGCATCGCCGATGCGGCGGTCCAGTTCGGCACCGGCGCGGCTGCGGGCCATTTCCAGCTTTTCCTGGCCGCGCTGCGTTTCGGCGGCGCGACGCTCGGCGATTTCCACGCGGCGGCGATGCTGGACGAGGAACTCGCGGAATTCTTCTTCCAGGGTCAGGAAGATCGCCAGGTTCTCGTTGAACTCGGCCACCAGCCGTTCGATGATCTCCTCGACCTTGGCCATCAGCATGCGCTCGGCCTGGCTTTCGCCGGTATTGCCCTCGCAGGCTTCGGCCAGCGAGTTGAGCAGCTTGCGGGCCGGGTGGGTCTTCTGCACGAACATGCGGCGGTCGAGCATCGCCACCTTGACGAAGGGCACCACCAGGCGGCCGATCAACTCGCGTGAGCGGCCTTCCAGCTCGCGTTCGTCCAGCATCACGTCGAACAGCATGCCCACCAGATCAATCGCGTCCTCGTCCTGCGGGTCCAGCCGGGTCTGGCCGGGATCGACGCCGAGACGGGTGGCGCTGGACAGCACTTCACTCTTCAATCGCTGCGCCAGCGATTCGCCGTCCTCGCCGATGGCCGCACGCAGGGTGGCGCTGGGCGTGGCCTGCAGCAGTGACAGCACCGACATCATCTCGCGCTGGCTCAACGGGCGGTGCTGGCCGACCGCGACCTGCGCGGCCGAGGTGGCGTCCTCGCGAACGTGGCGGGTCTGCTGCAGCAGCTCATGCAGGGCCTCCAGCAACATGCCCTGCTGGCCGGCATACGCCTCGCCGCTGCCGGCATCCTCGCCCCCGAGGTGCTGCTGCATGTGGCCACGGCGCTCGGACCAGCGCGCGGCGAACCGCTGCGCCCAGGCCGGCGCGGCCTGTTCATCATCGCTGAATTCGGATTCGAAGCCCGCCGCGTGGCGCGGCTCGACCAGATCGTCCGCCCCCGGCGCCATGCGCGGGTCGGGCGCGGCCGACAGCGGACGCCGCGGCGCCCCCATCTGCGACATCACGCCAGCGGCGGCAAGCTGCTCGTCCAGCTTCTCGTAGATGCGGCCCACCGGCGCGCGCAGGTCGCGTTCGCACAGTTTGATCAGCACCAGGTGCACTTCCGGCGCCAGCTCGCAGCCGGCAAAGGCCTCATGGATGGCCACGCCCAGGTGCTCGGGGCTGACCGGGTTGTGATCCGCATCCAGCTCGGCGCCGCCGATCAAGCGGCCCAGGCGCCGGTCCAGCCGCGCCAGCACCGGCTTGAAGTCGCGCAGCAGCACGGTGGCGAAATTGCGCACCGCCAGCCGCGACTCCAGTACATGTTCAGCCAGCAGGCTCAGGCCATCCTCGGCCGGTCCGGACAGGGTGGCTTCGGCCGACAGCGGCTCGCCACTGGCCAGTGCATCCCAGGCCCGCTGCAGGTGGCCGGCAAAGGCGGCGGCGATGTCCTCACGGCGGCGGCGCAGCTCGCGCATCGCATCCAGGAACAGCAGCTGCGACGAGCCTGCATTGCCGGCCCGGTCGAACAGTGCATCGTCGAAACGCGCCAGTGCGGCCCCGAAAGCCTGGCACAGCGCCGGCAGGACCATGTCCCGGGCACGCTGAAGCTGGACCGGGTCACGGCCCGGCGATCCCATCGGTGTGGGCGCGCTCATCATTCGGGAAGGCTCCCCACCTTCTCTGATACGACAGACAGCATGGACATCGCGACGACCGGCACACCCCATGTGCCGGTACGTCGATGGTAGGCCGGCCAGCCCGTCACGGACAGTGAAACAGTCCTCACTTCAAACCTCATGACCGGCGGCCCGGCAAGATAGATATCGTAAGCCGTGCGAGGCCCACGAGGCGAGAGGAAGCGGTCGTCCCTTTCCCGCCAGTGGCATGATGTTCATCACAGTTTGATATTCAGGGGCGAGACGCGACACAGACGGCGTCATTGACCACCCCGACTATAATCAAACACCCGTGATGACCGGTTCAGACTCCATGCCCGACCCCGCTGCCCTGCTTGCCCTGGATGCCCGCCGCTCGGTGCCCTCGCGGCAACTGGGCGAGCCCGGACCGGATCCGGCCACCCTGCAGCGCATGCTGGCCTCGGCCGTGCGCGTGCCCGACCACGGCAAGCGCGTACCGTTCCGCTTCCTGAAGATCGCCGGCGATGCACGTCACACTCTGGGCGACTTCCTGGCCGAGCGCAGCCGCCAGCGCGACCCGCATGCCGGTGAGGCGGTATTCGAGAAGGACCGCCAGCGTTTCAGCCATGCGCCGCTGGTGATCGTGGTGGTGGCCAGCCCGCGTCCGGACCCGAAAGTGCCCGAACAGGAACAGCTGATGACCGCCGGCTGCGTCTGCTTCGCCCTGCTGCAGGCCGCGCAGGCGCTGGGCTTCGGTGCGCAGTGGCTGACCGCATGGATGGCCTTCGACCCGGCCGTGCAGGCCTATCTGGGGCTGTCCGAGGGCGAAGGCATCGCCGGTTTCATCCATATCGGCACGCCGAAGGCCGCCGTTCCCGAGCGCGAGCGCCCCGATCCGGTGGCCCTGCTGCGTGACTGGACGCCGCCCGCATGAGCCTGCCGGCAGCGCCGCCCTCGCTGTACCTGGTCGACGCCAGCATCTACGTGTTCCGCGCCTGGCACTCGCTGCCGGACCAGTTCCAGGACGCGCAGGGCTGGCCGACCAACGCGGTGCACGGCTTCGCCCGCTTCCTGCTGGACCTGCTCGAGCGCGAGCGCCCACGGCACATCGCCATCGCCTTCGACGAAGCGCTGGACAGCGGCTTCCGCCACCGCCTGTACCCGGCCTACAAGGCCAACCGCGACCCGGCGCCGGAGGCGCTCAAGCGCCAGTTCGTGCACTGCAAGGCGCTGTGCGCGGCGTTGGGCCTTGCAGTGTTGGCCCACCACGAATACGAGGCCGATGACCTGATCGGCAGCGCGCTGCACGTCCACCGTGGCAGCCACCGCGGGGTGATCATTTCCGCCGACAAGGACCTCTCGCAGCTGCTGCTGGACCACGACGAGCAGTGGGACTACGCACGCAACCAGCGCTGGGACGTGGCCGGGGTGAAGGCACGGCACGGCGTGCACGCTCACCAGATTGCCGACTACCTGGCACTGTGCGGCGATGCGGTGGACAACATTCCCGGCGTCAGTGGTGTCGGCAGCAAGTCCGCCGCCGTGCTGCTGGCCCATTTCGGCAGCATGGACGCGCTGTACGAACGCCTGGACGAAGTGCCGTTCCTGCGCCTGCGCGGTGCCGCGCAAATGGCCGTGCGCCTGCGCGAACAGCGCGAGCACGCCCTGCTCTGGCGCCAGCTGACCACCATCGCGCTGGACGCGCCGCTGGAAGGCAGCCAACCCGGCCTGCTGCGCCAGGCGGCCGACCCGGAGCTGCTCGGTGGCCTGTGCCAGACCCTGCGCTTCGGCCCGATGACCCGCCGCCGGCTGTTCGATGCCGCCGGCGTACCCGACATTCTTCCCACCCACAGCGAGCCCGCATGAGCCAGCGCAACACCGAAGCCCCGCGTGTCGTCTATGAAGGCAAGTACCAGCGCATGCTGGTGCGAGGCACCTGGGAGTACAGCGAACGCACCCATGCCGGCGGCCTGGCAGCGATCATCATCGCCGTCACCCCCGAGGACAAGGTGCTGTTCGTCGAGCAGTTCCGCGTGCCGCTGCAGGCCCCCACCATCGAGATGCCGGCCGGCCTGGTCGGCGACATCCACGCCGGCGAATCGATCGAAGTCTCGGCCGTACGCGAACTGGAAGAAGAAACCGGCTGGACCGCCGACCACGCCGAAGTGCTGATGATCGGCCCCACTTCCTCCGGCGCGAGCAGCGAGAAGATCGCCTTCGTGCGCGCTACCGGTCTGCGCCGGGTCGGTGAAGGTGGCGGTGATGACAGCGAGGACATCACCGTGCACGAGATTCCGCGCAGTGAGGCTGCGGCCTGGCTGGTGCAGAAGATGGGCGAAGGCTACGAGCTGGACGCCAAGCTCTGGGCCGGGCTGTGGATGATCGAGCATCACCTGGACGGACGCCCGCGTGGCTGACGCCGACCTGCATGCGCTGCCGGCGCTGCTGGGCGCCGATGATCCGGCAATCTACGCGATCCACCGGGCGCAGGGCGCGTCGCCGTACCTGCTGCTGGCCGACCATGCCGGCCAGCAGGTGCCGCGTGCGCTGACCGGGCTCGGCCTGGCCCAGGCCGAACTTGACCGCCATATCGGCTGGGACATCGGCATCGCCGGCACCACCCGCGCACTGGCGGATCGGTTGGATGCCTGGGCGATCGAACAGACCTATTCGCGGCTGCTGATCGACTGCAACCGGCCACTGGCCTCACCGACGCTGATTCCGGAAGTGAGCGACCACACCGTGGTCCCGGGCAACGCCGGGCTGTCGGCGGCACAGCGCCAGCAACGCATCGATGCGATCCACGCGCCCTACCACGCGCGCATCGACGCAGAGCTGGATGCGCGCCGCGATGGCGGCCGCCCCACCCTGCTGGTGATGATGCACAGCTTCACCCCAGTGATGAACGGCACGCAGCGGCCGTGGCAGGCCGGCGTGCTTTACCACCAGGACACGCGCTTTGCGCATGCGCTGCTGCAGGCACTGCGCGACGAAGGCGACCTGGTGGTGGGTGACAACGAACCATATTCGGTCAGCAGCACCAGCGACTACGCGGTGCCGGTGCACGGCGAAGGCCGAGGGCTGGTGCACGTGGAACTGGAGATCCGCCAGGACCTGATTGCCGACGTGGCCGGGCAGCAGGCGTGGGCGGAGCGGCTGGCGCGGATCTTCAGCGCGCTGCAGCCGCAGTTGCTGGCGTTCGGTTGAACGTCATCCACGCATGGCGTGGCTCTACTCGCGATGTCCCAGTAGATCCACGCCATGCGTGGATGGTGTCGTTCAACGCAATACGGGCGCGTCCATCCACGGGAACGGCTTGAACGCGTGCACCTGCACGGTCGCGCCGATGACGTCGAAGTCATCCTTGATCGCCTGCGCGCGGCGACGATCCAGCGCTTCACCCAGCACCAGCGGCAACGCGCGGCAGCGCGCCAACGCCTCGCCCACCGGAATCTCCAGCAGGCGCGCCACGCACTGGGCTGCGGCTTTGATCTGCCCCTCCAGGCACGCTCCCAGCGTCAGATCGAAGGACGCGAAGATGCCTGTGCCCACACCCGCCTCGCGCGCAGCCACCTGTTCCGCAGCTTCCGCTTCGCCCAGGGCCTCGTCGATACCCTCGACCTGCTGGAACGCGTCGTACTCGGCGTAGTACGCCAGCGCCTGTGCGTAGTCCCGCAGCGACGACAGCGGGCGTTGCCGCTTCTGCACGTCGAGCACATCCGCAAACGTCGCAGGTTCCAGAAACGTGCCCAGGCCCAGCGCGCGCGCTTCAGCCGGGACCTCGCTGTCCTCATCGAAGGCGGCATCCTCATCGGGTGGCAACCAGAAGCGCGCCTGCAGCAGATCGCCCTCGGTGGCGTGCACCCAACCGAAGGAACCGTACACCTCATCATCATCGTTGCAGGCGGCGAAGGCATGCAGGGTCTGTTGCAGGTCCAGCAGTTCGATCATGCGTCGGTGCTCAGGCAGGCGGTCGCTGCCGAGTCTACCGGCGCCGGGCGCAGGCCCAGCGCGATCACCACGCCGAGCGCGGCGAACAGCGCGGCGCCGTACTGTGCATTGACCATGCCCTGTAGGGCATCGGGGCTGGTTGCCGCCTGCGTGCCGCGCGTGGCGTTGGCGATCATCACCAGTACCGCCAATCCCAAGGCGCCGCCGATCTGCTGGGCGGTGGCCGCCATGCCGGACGCAACACCTTGCTGCGGTCCCGGCACGCCCTGCCCGGCCACGATCCACATCGCCGTCCAGCTCATGCCCTGGCCGATGCTGAGCACGACGATGCCCGGCAGCAGCGGCCAGTAGCCGGCGCCATGCGGCATTGCCAGCGCCACCGCGGCGATGCCGATGGCACCGGCGGCAAAGCCCCAGGCCAGCACCTGCCGTGGCGAACGGCGCCGCAGCATGCGTTCGGCAATACGGATGCCGAAGGTGCACACCAGCGTAGGCAGCAGGAACGCCATGCCAGCCTGCAGCGGGCTCCAGCCATAGCCATCCTGGAAGTACAGCGCCAGGAAGTAGTACTGCACGCCGTAGCTGCTCATGAAGGCGAAGGTCAGGCCCAGTGCCGCGCGCAGGCCGGGCAGGCGCAACAGCGAAAACTGCATCAGCGGGTCACGGCTGCGCTTCTCGATCTGCACGAACACGGTCAGCAGTACTGCTGAAAGCAGCAGGCAGATGAGCGTGGCCGGCGCCGTCCAGCCCCACTCCGGCCCTTGCACGAGGGTGGTGACCAGCAGGCTGCCGCCAGCGGTGACGGTGAGGCAGCCGGCCAGGTCGAAGGAGCGCCCCTGCACCCGTGGGCCATCGGCCGGCAACCACGCACCGGCAGCGACCGCACATGCGGTGGCCAGCGGCACGATTACCGCCAGCACCGCCGGCCAGCCGAACGCCTGGGTCAGCACGCCACCGAGCAGCGTGCCCAGCGCCAGGCCCACCGCGCTGGCCATGCTCCAGATCGCCAGCGCGCGGTTGCGCACCGGGCCTTCGGCGTACAACGTGTTGATCAATGCCAGCGTAGCCGGGAACAGCAGCGCCGCACCGACGCCCTGTGCGGCACGCGCGATGATCAGCAGGGTCGCATTCGGCGCCAGCGCACCAAGCAGCGAGGCCAGTGCAAACAGCAGCATGCCCAGCCGGTAGAAACGGCGGCGGCCGATCAGGTCGGCGGCGCGGCCACCCAGCAGCAGGCTGCCGCCGAAGGCGACGGTGTAGGCACTGACCACCCATTGCAACTGCTGCGCGTTGATCTGCAGCGCGCGGCCCATGTCGTGCAGGGCGACGAAGATGATGGTGGCGTCCAGGGCGATGATCAGCTGCGCGGTGGCCAACAGGGTCAGCGCCCAGCGCGGGTATTTGAGGGGAGGCATCGGCGGGTTGGAGCGGTGGGGGGAGCGCAGTCTCATTGATGCGGACAAATCAATAAACCCCCTGCCACCCATATCTGTCATGATTTTCAGCATGAATGGAGCCTCGATGGACCTCAATGCGGTGCGCATGCTGGTGCAGGTGGCCGAAGCCCGCAGTTTCACCGTGGCCGCCGGCCAGCTCGGCCTGAGCCAATCCGGGCTGTCCCGCGCGATCGGCCGGTTGGAGGCGACGCTGGGGGTGAAGCTGCTGCAGCGGAACACCCGCAACGTGGCGCTGACCCCGGATGGCCGCCAGTTCGTGGAACAGGTGGCCCCCCTGCTGGCCGGCCTCGACGATGCCGAGCGCCAGCTGGCCGACCGCCCATGCACGCCTTCGGGCACGTTGAAGATCAGCGCGCCGTCGATGTTTGGCCGCAAGGTGCTGGTGCCAATGCTGGGGCCGTTGCTGCAACAGCATCCGCAGTTGCAGGTGGAAGCCGTGCTCAGCGACCGCCTGGTCGATCTGGTCGAGGAAGGCTTCGATGCCGCGCTGCGCACCGGCGTCATCGCCGACCAGCGCATCGTCGCGCGGCCCTTGCGGCCGCTACGCTGGGTGACGGTGGCCAGCCCCGCCTATCTGGCCCGCTGTGGCGCACCGGACGATGTGGCCGCGCTGCAGGATCACGCCTGCCTGGCGGTGCGCAATCTGCGCAGTGGCCGGCTGGTGGACTGGCAGTTCCTGCAGGACGGGCAACTGCGTGAGGTCACGCCACCGACGCGGATGGTGTTCGACAGCGGCGATCCGCTGGTGGAAGCGGCCATCGCCGGTATCGGCATCGTGCAGGTGATGGATTTCGCGGTGGCCGATGCGTTGGCTGACGGCCGCCTGCAGCGCGTGCTGCAGCCCTTCGAGGGCCGCAGCCGCGAACTGTCGTTGATCTACCCGCCGTCGCGCCAGCATTCGCCGAAGCTGCAGGTACTGGCCGACGCGTTGCTGGCGGGCGACTGGTAGATCCACGCCATGCGTGGATGGGTTCCTGACTGGGGTCAGAGCCCTTTCCGTGGGAAAGGGCTCTGACCCCGGGGCATTACGCGAAGCTATCGGTGGCACGCACCAGCGCGTCCACGTTCTCGGCCTCGAACGCCGAATGGCCCGAAGCCGGGGTGATTTCCAGCTTTGCCTTCGGCCACACCTTGGTCAGATCCCAGGCGTTGGCCAGCGGGCAGACCACGTCGTAGCGGCCGTGCACGATCACGCCGGGGATGTCGGCGATGCGGTGCGCGTCGCGCAGCAACTGGTCTTCCACCTCGAAGAAGCCGCCGTTGACGAAGTAGTGGTTCTCGATGCGGGCGAACGCCAGTGCGAAATGCGGATCTTCGTGACTGTTGATGAAGTCATCATCAACATGCAGGAAGCTGGTCGCGCCTTCCCACACCGCCCACGCCTTGGCCGCTTCCAGGCGGGTGGTTTCGTCGTCGCTGGTCAGGCGGCGGTGGAAGGCCGAGATCAGGTCATGACGCTCCACCGACGGGATCGGCTTCAGGTAGTGCTCCCACGCGTCCGGGAACAGGCGGTTGGCGCCTTCCTGGTAGAACCATTCCAGCTCCCAGCGACGCAGCATGAAAATGCCGCGCAGGACCAGTTCGGTCACGCGCTGCGGGTGGGTTTCGGCATAGGCCAGCGCCAGGGTCGAACCCCAGCTGCCGCCGAACACCTGCCAGCGATCGACCTTGAGGTGTTCGCGCAGCTTCTCGATATCGGCAACGAGGTCCCAGGTGGTGTTGTCCACCAGGTCCGCGTGCGGGGTCGAACGGCCGGCACCGCGCTGGTCGAACAGGATGATCCGGTACTTGGCCGGGTCGTGGAACTGGCGCATCTTGTCGCTGCAGCCGCCGCCCGGGCCACCGTGCAGCATCACCACCGGCTTGCCGTCCGGGTTGCCGCACTGTTCGAAGTACAGCGTGTGGCGGTCGTCGACCTTCAGGGTGCCGACCTCGTAGGGGGTGATGGCGGGGTACAGCGTACGCATGCTTGCAGCTCCAGGGTGATGCCCTGCCGGGGCAGGAGAACCTCCATTCTAGGCCGGACGCCGGCCCAGAGTGATGCGGTCGCGCTGCTCCAGGTCCTGCACAGTCTGCACCTCGGCAAAACCCGCTGCGTCGAACAGCGTGCGGATCGCCTCGCCCTGGTCCCAACCGTGCTCGATCAGCAGCCAACCATCGGGCAGCAGGTGGGCCTGGCCACCGTCGACGATGCGGCGGATGTCATCCAGGCCATCCACGCCGGAGGCCAGCGCGGTGGCCGGTTCAAAACGCAGGTCGCCCTGTTCCAGATGCGGGTCGTCGCTGGCGATGTACGGCGGGTTGCTTGCTATCAGGTCGAAACGCGCGCCCTGCAGCGGCGCATACCAGTCGTGCCCGCCCTCGGCGAAGCGCACGTTGCGCAGTTCATGGCGCGCGGCGTTGCGCTTGGCCACGGCCAGCGCGCCCGGGCTGGCATCGGTGGCCAGCACCTGCGCCTGCGGCCGCTCGCTGGCCAGCGCCAGGGCGATCGCACCGCTGCCGGTGCCGAGGTCGGCCACCTGCAGGTCGCGATTGGCCGGCAGGCGCTCGAGCGCCAGTTCCACCAGCAGCTCGGTTTCCGGGCGCGGAATCAGCGTGGCTGGGTCGACCTCCAGGTCCAGCGTCCAGAAACCGCGGCGGCCGGTCAGGTAGGCCACCGGCTCACCGGCCACGCGGCGGGCCAGCAGTACTTCGAAGGTGGCCTGATCGGTGGACGGCAGCGGGTCGGTGGCGTGCGCGAACAACCAGCTGCGCGGGCGCTCCAGTACGTGCAGCAGCAGCAGTTCGGCCTCGTGGCGGGCGTCGATGCCGCCCAGGCGGGCGCTGGCCTCGGCCACGATCTGGCGCAGGGTGGGTTCGGGGTGTAAAGACACCCCCCATTTGTAGCCCCGCGCCGCTGCTCGGCTACTTCTGGAACAGCCGAGCATCGGCTCGGCTCTACAGATCCACCGTCGAGCGTGGCTTGACGCTACAAAAAGCTGGAATCCGTTCAGGTTTCGCCAGAGCGCATAAGGAGGGGCTATCAGCCCTTTTCACGCGCCCAGGACGATTTTCCTTGTCACACAGGCAGTTGCAGGATGAGGGCGGCAAGGTTCAGTGCCTGCTCATGGCCTTTTGATAGACTCCATCTATCAAATAGATGCAATCAATGGATTGTTCTTATCGCGAGCGAATCGGTAACCTAGCTCCTGTCGATTCACCCACTCCCCTTCACCAGAGGAAAAACGATGTCCCTGATCAACACCCAGATCCAGCCGTTCGAAGCCAACGCTTACCACAATGGCGAGTTCATCAAGGTTTCCGACAACAGCCTGAAGGGCCAGTGGTCCGTCCTGATCTTCATGCCGGCCGCCTTCACCTTCAACTGCCCGACCGAGATCGAGGACGCGGCTGACCATTACGCCGAGTTCAAGAAGGCCGGCGCCGAGGTCTACATCGTCACCACCGATACCCACTTCTCGCACAAGGTGTGGCACGAAACCTCGCCGGCCGTCGGCAAGGCCCAGTTCCCGCTGGTCGGCGACCCGACCCACCAGCTGACCAATGCCTTCGGCGTGCACATTCCGGAAGAAGGCCTGGCCCTGCGCGGCACCTTCATCATCAACCCGGAAGGCGTGATCAAGACCCTGGAGATCCACTCCAACGAGATCGCCCGTGACGTCTCCGAGACCCTGCGCAAGCTGAAGGCTGCCCAGTTCACCGCCGCCAACCCGAACCAGGTCTGCCCGGCCAAGTGGAAGGAAGGCGAGAAGACCCTGACCCCGTCGCTGGACCTGGTCGGCAAGATCTAAAGCAGTACCGGCCTGCCGTGGCCCCACGCCACCGCGCGCCTTTCATCCCCGTGCCGGTCCCCCCGCCGGCGTGGGGGTGAACCCAAGACAGCCAACGCGCGCCAGCCTTGGCCAGCCAGCCCCTTCCACGGTCGCTGTCTTGGGTTCACCCCTACCCCCTGCTGGTCCGCTACCTTCTACAGCGGTGCCACACCCCCTGTTTGCCTGAAGCCAGGAGATGACCCGATGTTGGACGCCAACCTGCAGTCGCAGCTGAAGACCTATCTGGAGCGCGTGACCCGCCCGATCCAGATCACCGCGCACGCCGACGACGGCGCCAAGTCGCAGGAAATGCTGGAACTGCTGCAGACCCTGGAAAGCCTGTCGGACAAGATCTCGCTGCAGGTGCTGCGTGACGGCCAGGGCCGAGTGCCCTCGTTCGACCTGGGCACGCCGGGCCAGGATATCCACCTGACCTTCGCCGGCCTGCCGATGGGCCACGAGTTCACCTCGCTGGTGCTGGCCCTGCTGCAGGTGGGCGGCCACCCGTCCAAGGCCACCGCCGAGCTGATCGAGCAGGTGCAGAACCTGGAAGGCGAGTACCGGTTCGAAACCTACTTCTCGCTGTCCTGCCAGAACTGCCCGGACGTGGTGCAGGCGCTGAACCTGGCCGCGGTCCTCAACCCGCGCATCCAGCACGTGGCCATCGACGGTGCCCTGTTCCAGGACGAAGTCGAGAAGCGCGAGATCATGTCGGTGCCGACCGTGTACCTCAACGGTGAAGTCTTCGACCAGGGCCGCATGACCCTCGAGCAGATCGTGGCCAAGCTGGATACCAATGCCGGCAAGCGCGATGCCGAGAAAATCGCCGCCAAGGACGCCTTCGATGTGCTGGTGGTGGGCGGTGGCCCGGCCGGCGCGGCAGCAGCGATCTACGCCGCACGCAAGGGCATCCGCACCGGCATCGCCGCCGAGCGTTTCGGTGGCCAGGTGCTGGACACCATGGCGATCGAGAACTTCATTTCGGTGAAGGAGACCGAAGGCCCGAAGCTGGCCACGGCGCTGGAACAGCACGTGCGCGAGTACGAGGTGGACATCATGAACCTGCAGCGCGCCAGCGCGCTGGTGCCGGCCGGTGAAGACGGCCTGGTGCAGGTGCAGCTGGAGAACGGCGCAGTGCTGAAGTCGCGTTCGGTGATCCTGTCCACCGGCGCACGCTGGCGGCAGATGAACGTGCCGGGCGAAGACCAGTACCGCAACAAGGGCGTGGCCTACTGCCCGCATTGCGATGGTCCGCTGTTCAAGGGCAAGCGCGTGGCGGTGATCGGCGGTGGCAACTCCGGCGTGGAAGCGGCCATCGATCTGGCCGGCATCGTGTCGCATGTAACCCTGCTGGAGTTCGATTCCAGCCTGCGCGCCGATGAAGTGCTGCAGAAGAAACTGCGCAGCCTGGCCAACGTCACCGTGTTGACCAGCGCGCAGACCACCGAAGTGCTGGGCGACGGCAGCCGTGTCACTGGCCTGGTCTACAAGGACCGCGTCGGCGGCGACGCCCACCGCGTCGAGCTGGAAGGCATCTTCGTGCAGATCGGCCTGCTGCCCAACACCGAGTGGCTGAAGGACACCGTGGCGCTGTCGCCGCGTGGCGAAGTCGTCATCGACGACCGCGGCCAGACCAACCTGCCGGGTGTTTTCGCCGCCGGCGATTGCACGACGGTACCCTACAAGCAGATCATCATCGCCATGGGCGCCGGTTCGACCGCCGCACTGAGCGCGTTCGACCACCTGATCCGCTCGTCGGTGAGCAGCAGCAGCGGTGCCGTTGCTGAAGCTGCCTGATCCACCGTTCCCAGATCACCGGGAACATTGTCTGCCTGTCGGGTAACCACGCCGTCAGCCGGTCCGTTACCCCTGGGGTGTAAGGATGAACCTACGTGATCTGAAGTACCTGGTAGCCCTGGCCGACCACAAGCATTTCGGCCGGGCTGCCGCCTCCTGCTTCGTCAGCCAGCCAACGCTGTCCACGCAGATCCGCAAGCTGGAAGAAGAGCTGGGCCTGCCACTGGTGGAACGCGCACCGCGCAAGGTGATGCTGACCCCGGCCGGCCAGGAGGCTGCCGCGCGGGCGCGAGTGATCGTGTCCGAAGTGGAACAACTGAAGGAAGCGGCGCGACGCAGCCGCGATCCGGAAGCCGGTACGGTGCGCCTGGGGATCTTCCCGACCCTGGGCCCGTACCTGCTTCCGCATGTGATCCCGCGCATCCGCGATCGCTTCCCGGAGCTGGAACTGCTGCTGGTCGAGGAAAAGAGCGATGTGCTGCTCGACCGCCTGCGCGAAGGCAAACTCGATGCTGCGCTGCTGGCCCTGCCGGTGATCGACGATCAGCTGCACGCCGAGTTCCTGTTCGAG
Organism: Stenotrophomonas sp. 115C5; assembly: GCF_056861055.1. Lineage (NCBI taxonomy): Bacteria > Pseudomonadati > Pseudomonadota > Gammaproteobacteria > Lysobacterales > Lysobacteraceae > Stenotrophomonas > Stenotrophomonas sp. 115C5. The sequence goes on along the minus strand of NZ_JBSPUQ010000017.1, from coordinate 45,272 downwards.
GAGCCGTTCCTGCTGGCCGTGTCCGGGCGCCACCCGCTGGCCCGTCGCGAACACCTGGACGTGCAGGAACTGGCCACGCAGAAGCTGCTGCTGCTGGAAGACGGGCATTGCCTGCGCGACCAGGCGCTGGAAGTCTGCCGCCTGTTCGGTGCCAACGAGAAGTCCGAGTTCCGCGCCACCAGCCTGGAGACGCTGCGGCAGATGGTTGCCGCCGACGTCGGCATCACCCTGCTGCCGAGCCTGTCGGTGCAGCCGCCGGTCCCGCGCTCGAACAACATCCGCCTGCTCGACTTCACCGGCGAGGGCCGTCCCAGCCGCCGCATCGCCATGATCTGGCGCCGCAGCTCGGCCATGAACGACTTCCTGATGGAGCTGGCCGACCAGTTCAAGCGCCTGCCGCAGGCGCTGTTCACCCTGGAGGCGGTCAACGCCGCCGGCGACACTGCCGCCCTGCCCGGCCCCGCGCTGAACGGCTGAGCCCCCGCAGTACCGGCCTGGAATCGGCAGGAGTCGATTCCGGCCGCATTTGTCCCCACAATACAGACAGGCGGCGCCAGCAGGTGCCGCCTTTTGCATGGCTTTCAACCAAGGAGCTTCACCATGAGTACCGCCAGCGGCCTGCCGCCGTCGATCACCGTTTCCACCTTCGACATGGACCGCCTGGACGCCATGCTCGAATCCCCTGCGCTGAGCCAGACGCCTGCCGCGCTCGCGCTTGCTGAAGAACTCAACCGTGCCACCGTGCTGGCACCGGACCAGATTCCCGAAGGCATCGTCATGATGCATTCGCGCGTGGAGTGCGAAGATGAAGTCTCGGGCGAGAAGCACGTCCTGACCCTGGTCTTCCCCCGCGAAGCCAACGTCGATGAAGGAAAGGTTTCCGTGCTGGCCCCGGTCGGCAGTGCCCTGCTCGGCCTTTCGATCGGCCAGAGCATCGACTGGAACGCGCCCGGCGGCCGCAAGCTGCGCCTGCGCGTGACCGCGGTCCACAACGACCGCCCCTGATTACCGCTGCGCACCGCGCGCGATTCGATCCCCCTGCACCAGGAGCCGTAATGAGTACCCCGTCCAAACTGTCCCAGCTGCGCGAACTGTCCGTGGTCGTTGCCGATACCGGTGACTACGACGCCATCAAGCGCCTGCAGCCGGTGGACTGCACCACCAACCCGACCCTGGTGAAGAAGGCGCTGGACCTGCCGGTCTACGCCGAGCTGATCGAACGCGAACTGGCCTGGGGCCGCCAGCAGAGTGGCGACCGCGAAGCCGTGGTGCATGCCGTGGCCGACCGCCTGACCATCGGCGTCGGCGCGCTGCTGAGCACGCTGGTGCCGGGCCGCGTGTCCACCGAAGTGGATGCCGACCAGGCTTACGACACCGCCGCCACCGTGGCCAAGGCCCGCCAGTTCATCCAGATGTACGCTGATGCCGGCGTGCCGCGCGAGAAGATCCTGATCAAGATCGCCGCGACCTGGGAAGGCGTGGAAGCCGCGCGCATCCTGCAGGCCGAGGGTATCGACTGCAACCTGACCCTGATCTTCAACCCGACCCAGGCACTGGCCTGCAGCGAAGCCGGCGCGTTCCTGATCTCGCCGTTCGTCGGCCGCATCCTGGACTGGTACGTGGCCAACGGCCAGACCCCGGCCAGCATCGACGAAGACCCGGGCGTGAAGTTCGTGCGTGGCGTGTATGCCGAATTCAAGCGCCGCGGTTCGCCGACGGTGGTGATGGGCGCCTCGTTCCGTTCGACCGCGCAGATCGAAGCGCTGGCCGGCTGCGACCGCCTGACGATTTCGCCGGACCTGCTGGAGAAGCTGGACGCCGACCACGGCGCGCTGCCGCGCAAGCTGGTGGTCGGTGCCGCCGACGGCGTGGCGGTGACCCCGATCGATGCGGCGAAGTTCGCGGCGGATCTGGCGGCCGATCCGATGGCGACCGAGAAGCTGGCGACGGGTATCGATGCGTTTGCCAAGGATCTGGAAGCACTTCGTCAGCGGATCCGCGAGGCGCTGTAAGGGTTCCGGCCAACGGCTGAGCCCCTCGTGGCGGACCGCATAAGGCAGATCGTGGGATTGGCAGGGCGGGTGGGCCATGCAGGGGACGCTGCAAGTACGTCCATGTAAGCTCGGTCGCCGCATCCATGCGGCTCACGCCCCTGCACGGCCCACCCGCCCTGCCTTCGACAATTTCCTGCAGTGGTCCGCCACGGAAGAAAGAAAAGAAGAGCAAAAGCGGGTCGCGCGCTGCGCTTGCTCACAAACAAAAAGGACGCGGCGAATGCCGCGTCCTTTTTGTTTTCCATCAGGTCGTCAGTAACCCAAACGCTGTTGCCCACCGTCACCAGGAAACTGTCGGGGGTGGGGCGGTGTGGGTTGGCAGGACCGTTGGCGCCATGGGCCCGAGGCATGCCTCGGGCGGGTTGGGCAGGACGCCCAACCCCGGTCTTGCCGTGTGCGCAGGACAGCGCACACGAGCAAGGCGCCATCGAGCCCCCAAGGACGGGTTTACGGCGTGTCCTGCCAGCCGCCCCCGTCCCGCCAAACCATCAGCAACCCAGAGCCGCTTTGGCTTTGGCTTTGGCTTTGGCTTCTGCCCGCCGCAGGCGGACCTCCGCGCGTCAGCGCGGCGCCTCCACATCCAGCCCGATCGGGCAGCTCACGCCGGTGCCGCCGATGCCGCAATAGCCATTCGGGTTCTTCGCCAGGTACTGCTGGTGATAGTCCTCGGCGTAGTAGTACGCCGGCGCCGGGTACACGATCTCGGTGGTGATCGGGCCGTAACCGGCCGCATCCAGCTGCGCCTGGTAGGCCTCGCGGCTGGCCAGCGCTGCGGCGTACTGCGACTCGTCGGTGGCGTGGATCGCCGAGCGGTACTGGGTGCCGGTGTCGTTGCCCTGGCGCATGCCCTGGGTCGGGTCGTGGCTCTCCCAGAACAGCTGCAGCAGCCGCTCCAGGCTCATCACTGCCGGATCGAACACCACCTGCACCACTTCGGTATGGCCGGTCAGGCCCGAACAGACCTCTTCATAGGTCGGATTCGGGGTGATGCCACCTGCATAGCCGACCGAGGTGCTGTACACGCCCGGTTCGGTCCAGAACTTGCGCTCGGCGCCCCAGAAGCAGCCCAGCGCGAAACGGATCTGCTGCAGGCCGGCGAAACGGTCCTTCAGCGGATGGCTGTTCACGAAGTGCTGGTTGCTGTGCAGCGGCAGCGGTTGGTCACGCCCCGGCAGCGCCTCTTCCGGGCGCGGCAGGCGCTGCTTGAAGGCGCCGATGCCGAGGATGCCCTCGCCAATTCCCAACATGATGCGCTCCTACGCCGGAAGTCCGGCTATGTCGTCTGCATCTGAAATGGGGGCGTCCGGCGCGTGGCCCAAGTCCAGCGCCGCCACGATGTCCTCGGCCTGCGGCCGCGCCGCGTCGGGGATGCCCACCCGCAGCACGCCGAACAGCGGCAGCTCACCCATGCCACCCAGCAGCGACTCGCCGAACACGAAGGCCGGGATGCCGGCATCTTCCAGCGCGTGCTTGACCAGGTGGGCGTCGAACAGGTTGTCGGCCTTGTACACGATGTGCATGCGGCGGCTCCGTGGGACAGGGTTCCAGCATACGCCCGGGGGCTGAATGGTGGTGGTGACGGCGCATGACCATTCCCACGGCCAGCCCTACCGGGCAGCCATGCCCCGTACGCGCTAGACTGTTGGTCTTTCTGCCTTTCTTTTTCGCCGACTCATGTCCGAGCACACCCCCGCCAGCCCCGAGACCCCCGCCGACAGCCACGAAAAGCGCGATTTCATCCGCCAGATCGTGCGCGAGGACCTGGCCAGCGGAAAGCACCAGGCGATCAAGACCCGCTTCCCGCCGGAGCCGAACGGCTACCTGCACATCGGCCACGCCAAGTCGATCTGCCTGAACTTCGGCATCGCCGGTGAATTCAGCGGCGTCTGCAACCTGCGTTTCGACGACACCAACCCGGCCAAGGAAGATCCGGAATACGTGGCCGCGATCCAGGACGACGTGCGCTGGCTGGGCTTCAGCTGGAACGAGCTGCGCCACGCCTCGGACTACTTCCAGACTTATTACCTGGCCGCCGAGAAGCTGATCGAACAGGGCAAGGCCTATGTCTGCGACCTGTCGGCCGAGGAAGTGCGCGCTTACCGCGGCACCCTGACCGAGCCGGGCCGCCCGTCGCCGTGGCGCGACCGCAGCGTCGAGGAAAACCTCGACCTGTTCCGCCGCATGCGGGCCGGTGAATTCCCGGATGGCGCGCGTACCCTGCGCGCCAAGATCGACATGGCCAGCGGCAACATCAACCTGCGCGATCCGGCGCTGTACCGCATCAAGCACGTCGAGCACCAGAACACCGGCAACGCGTGGCCGATCTACCCGATGTACGACTTCGCCCACGCCCTGGGTGATTCGATCGAGGGCATCACCCACTCGTTGTGCACGCTGGAATTCGAAGACCACCGCCCGCTGTACGACTGGTGCGTGGACAACGTCGATTTCGCCCATGACGATGCGCTGACCCAGCCGCTGGTCGATGCCGGCCTGCCGCGCGAAGCAGCCAAGCCGCGCCAGATCGAGTTCTCCCGCCTGAACATCAACTACACGGTGATGAGCAAGCGCAAGCTGATGGCGCTGGTCACCGAACAGCTGGTGGACGGTTGGGAAGACCCGCGCATGCCGACCCTGCAGGGCCTGCGTCGCCGTGGCTACACCCCGGCCGCGATGCGCCTGTTCGCCGAGCGCGTGGGCATCAGCAAGCAGAACTCGCTGATCGACTTCAGCGTGCTGGAAGGCGCGCTGCGCGAAGACCTGGACAGTGCCGCGCCGCGCCGCATGGCGGTGATCGATCCGGTCAAGCTGGTGCTGAGCAACCTGCCGGAAGGCCACGAAGAACAGCTGACCTTCAGCAACCACCCGAAGGACGAGAGCTTCGGCAGCCGCGAAGTACCGTTCGCACGCGAAGTGTGGATCGACCGCGAGGACTTCGCCGAAGTACCGCCGAAGGGCTGGAAGCGCCTGGTCCCGGGTGGCGAAGTGCGCCTGCGCGGCGCCGGCATCATCCGCTGCGATGAAGTGATCAAGGATGCCGACGGCACCATCACCGAGCTGCGCGGCTGGCTGGATCCGGAATCGCGTCCGGGCATGGAAGGCGCCAACCGCAAGGTCAAGGGCACCATCCACTGGGTCAGCGCCGTGCACGGCGTACCGGCCGAGATCCGCCTGTACGACCGCCTGTTCTCGGTGCCGAACCCGGACGACGAATCGGAAGGCAAGACCTACCGCGATTACCTCAACCCGGAATCGCGCCGCACCGTCACCGGCTATGTCGAGCCGGCCGCGGCCAGCGCCGCGCCGGAGCAGTCGTTCCAGTTCGAGCGTACCGGCTACTTCGTGGCCGATCGCCGCGACCACACCGAGGCCAAGCCGGTGTTCAACCGCAGCGTGACCCTGCGCGACACCTGGTCGGCCTGAGGACCTGCGCGGGCGCCGGGAAGGCGCCCGCACGAACCCGACGATGATCACCGCCCTCTCCGCCCTGCTCTGGTTCATCTCGCAGCATCCGCTGCTGACGTTCTTTTCGGCGATGGTGCTGGCCGGGCTGGTCTCGTGGTGGCGGCGCTTTCCGGGCTACGCCATCGTGGTGTTCCCGCTGGCGATGCTCAACATCTTCCTCGGCCACTTTCTCAACGCCGCCTTCCTCAACGTAGTGGGCGAGCGTGGTGAAGCGGTGATCGTGAAGTCCGAGCGGACCAGCTCGACGATGAACGAGCAGTACATCTGGCGCTACGAAGCGGTACTGCGCACTGCCGAAGGCCGCGATGTGGAAGTGGTGTTCCACACCAACACCGCCTCACTGTGGCCGCTGGAGAATGCCATCCGCATCCCGGCGCCCGACCAGCCGTTCGTGGTGAAGTACACGCCGGGTTTCCCGCGCAACTTCGTCATCCTCACCAACGAATCCCCGCACGGCATCGCCCAGGCCCGTGCCAGTGCGCGCGAGCGCGTGGAGGTGGCGGCACGCAAGCTGCACTTCAGCCCGGGCAATGCCGATTTCCGCGCGGACTATCGCCGCGAGCTGGAAACCTGGCTGCGCGACCACGGCAACGATCCGCAGCAGCAATCCGACGCGCAGCGATATCGCGCCGAACTCGACGCTCTCGACCGTTAGATTTCCAGGCCCTGCCTGGGTGTTCCACCCCATCCACCGACAGGCCTGACATGACCACGACCTCCGCCGCCCTCCTCCCGCTGCTGCAGCAGGTCCTGCAGGACGCGGGCGTCGCCAACCACGTCGACGGCAACGCGCTGCTGCTCGACAGCGGCCTGCGCCTGACCCCGCATGCGATGGCCGCACATGCGCGCGACAACGGCGGCTGGCAGACCTCCACCGTCATCGAAAGCCAGCATCCGCAGCTGTTCGCCGATGGCCTGTTCGAGTACCAGCATGCCAACGGTGCTGATGAGCAGGCATCGCTGTTGTCCGGCTTCCAGGCCTGGGTGCGGGTGGACCTGGCGACCCTGCAGACCGCGATCGGCGCCGAAGATGCACAGGGCCTGCCGATGATGGGCCTGACCTATCCGGCCAGTGACGATGGCGAGGAGCACGAACGCACCGTGGTGCTGGGGCCGTTGGCGCACTACCGCGCGCAGGAGGTGGATGCCTCCACCTGCAGCGAGGACGACCACGGTTCCTGCCCTTGCTGCCTGTTCACCCGCAGCATGGAGGCCTTCGACGAGCTGCTGAAAGCCCGTCAGTTCCTGGCCATCCGCCTGTTCGCCTCGCGCGATGCCGATGGCCTGTGCGAGGCCGATTGCCGGGTCAATGGCCACGACTTTGCCGCCGCCCTGCCCCTGCTGCGCGCCTACGCGGCCAGCTGGCCGCAGGCCGGGCTGGAATTCCGCAAGCAGTACGTGGTGATCCGCACCGGCTCGCCGGGCTGACCCGCCGCCACACCCGATACAGGCCGGTGCAGCTACACTGCGCGCCGGTTTCCCAAGCAACCGCACTTTCTTCCATCCCACTACGAGGCACCCCCGCGATGCTGTACGCGCAAGTCCACCTGACCCTTCCCGCCTGGATCCACGACCAGATCGACCTGGATCGTCGATATCCGGGCGATGAGGCCAAGGTCGCGCTGGCGATCGAGCTGTCGCGGCTGAACGTCGAACACGCCAGTGGCGGCCCGTTCGGCGCCGTGGTGTTCGGCCCGGATGACAAGGTCATCGCCGCCGGCGTGAACCGGGTGATGCCGCACGCGACCTCGCTGGCGCACGCCGAGAACATGGCCTACATGCTGGCCCAGCAGCGCCTGCAGACCCCGCGCCTGAACGCGGTGCTGTCGCCGGTCACCCTGGCCACCAGTTCGCAGCCGTGCTGCCAGTGCTATGGCGCCACCGTGTGGGCCGGCATCGACCGCCTGCTGATCGGTGCCAACTCGGCCGACGTCGAGGAACTGACCCCGTTCGACGAAGGCCCGCTGCCGGCCGACTGGGTGGGCGAACTCAACAAGCGCGGCATCGAAGTGGTGCAGGGCCTGAACCGCGACGCCGCGCGCAGCGTGCTGCGCGCCTATGGGGAAAGCGATGGCGCCCGTTACTGAAACCGGCATCGGCCTGCTGTGCCTGTGCCGGCAGGGCTTCGAGCCCGAACTGGCCGGCGAGCTGCAGTTCCGCGCCGGTGAAGCCGGTTTCGCCGGTTATGCGCGCACCCAGCGCAATGATGGCTACGTGCTCTTCATGTGCGACGAAGCTGCGGCACTGGCACCGCGCCTGCGCTGGCGCGAGCTGATCTTCGCGCGGCAGAAGCTGGTGGTACTGGCCGAGCTGCCGCAGCTGGACCCGGCCGACCGCATCACCCCGATGCTGGAGGTGCTGGCCGATGCGCCGCGCTTCGGCGACCTGTGGGTGGAACACCCGGATTCGGATGCCGGTAAGCCGCTGTCCGGCCTGGCCCGCGCCTTCGGCAACGCGCTGCGCCCGGCGCTGCGCAAGGCCGGCAAGTTGACCGACAAGCCAAACAATCGCCTGCCGCGCCTGCACGTGGTGTTTGTGGACGGCACCCACGCCTTCGTCTGCGTGGCCGACCCGGCCGACAGCGCGCCGTGGGCGCTGGGCATCCCGCGCCTGAAGCTGCTACCCGAAGCGCCTTCGCGTTCGGCGCTGAAGCTGGACGAAGCGCTGCTGACCCTGCTGACGCCGGAAGAACGCGAAGCGCTGGCCAAGCCCGGCATGCGCGCAGCCGACCTGGGCGCCGCCCCCGGCGGCTGGACCTGGGTGCTGACCCGCCAGCACATGCACGTACTGAGCATCGACAACGGTCCGCTGCGCCAGCACGTGCTGGACACCGGCCTGGTCGAGCACCTGCGCGCCGATGGCTTCCACTGGCACCCGGAGCAGCCACTGGACTGGATGGTCTGCGACATGGTCGAGCAGCCGCGCCGCGTGGCCGAACGCATGGCCACCTGGTTCCGCGAAGGCTGGTGCCGGCACGCGATCTTCAACCTGAAGCTGCCGATGAAGAAGCGCTGGGATGAAACCCGGCTGTGCCTGGACCTATTCCAGGACCAGGCCGGCAAGCCGCTGGTGGTACGTGCCAAGCAGCTCTATCACGACCGTGAGGAGATCACGGTACTGGCCTCGCCGCTGCGCTGAGGAACATGCCCGCCGGGCATGGGCCCGGCGCTACCGAGGAAGGGAACCATGCGATACCACCCGCTCCCCATGCTGATCACCCTGCTGGCAGCCGCACCTGCCATTGCCCAGCAGCTGCCGCACACCCCTGCGCAGAGCCAGCCGCTGGGCCCCAACGGCGGCGCGATCCGCCAGCAACCGCTGGATGCTGGCCGGGTCAGCGGCAGCGTCGAGATTGCACAGCCGGCCGGCGAGGCGCAGGTGACCGTGCGTTCGCTGGAACCCAGCAGCGTGGTCGGCCAGTACCGCATCCACTTCGCCACGCTGGATGTGAACGGCGATGGTTTCATCAGCCGCGAGGAAGCGCAGGCCAATCCGGCACTGGCCGATGAGTTCAATGCATTGGACGTGAGCCGTCGCGGCAAGCTGGATCGTGCCGACCTGGCCGGTTGGCTGGTCGACTGAAAAAAGGGGACGGAGGGGATTAAGTCGTTTGTGGCACAAACGACTTAATCCCCTCCGTCCCCTTTTTTTGTTCACCGATGCCGGAAGCGTGCCAACCAAGGTTGGCACCTACCAGAGCTGCGTCCCGTGGTTGGTAACGCGCCAGCGATGCCCGCAGCGTCGTGCGGCATGTATTCCGCTTACACCCCAGCGGCGCGCTTCCAGAACGCCTGCACCAGCGGCGGCCATTTGCCGACACAGCCCAGCGCGCGACCACGGGCCAGGGTCAGGTGCATTTCGTCGTTGGAGAACAGGCGGTTGATCGCATCGAAGCTGTAAGCGGCGATGTGGTTGTCGCTGCGCCGTTCGCGTGCCCAGCGCTGCAGTCGCTGCGGCGACAGCCGCGGCTGGCCCCGACGCTCGGCGGACGGCGCCAGCCACTGCTGCAGGGCGGCGACATCGCGCAGCCCCAGGTTCACGCCCTGCCCGGCCAGCGGATGCACCACATGTGCGGCATCGCCCAGCGCCAGCACGCGGCCGGCCACATAGTGACGGGCCAGCTGCCGGCGCAGCGGGAACGCCGCACGCGGTGATGCCAGCCGCAGGTCACCCAGCCGCGCCGCAAAGGCGCGGGTCAGTTCGCGGTTGAACGCATCTTCGTCCAGCGCCAGCACGCGTGTTGCCTCGTCTTCAGGCAGGGTCCATACGATCGAGCTGCGGCGCTCGGCCACCGGCAGCAACGCCAGCGGGCCGCTCGGCAGGAAGCGCTGCCAGGCGGTGGCCTGGTTCGGCAGTTCACTGTCGACATAGGCCACCACGCCACGCTGGTGGTAGTCGTGCTTTTCAACCTCGATCCCGGCCAGCTGGCGCAGGGTCGACTCGGCACCGTCGGCGGCCACCGCCAACGCCGCTTCCAGGCGGCGACCGTCATCCAGGCGCAGGCGCACGCCGTCCTCGTCCTGCTCCAGTGCTTCCACCCGTGCCGGGCAGTGCAGCTGCACGCCCGCCGCCGGCAGCGCCGCCCACAGGCGGTCCTGCAGCAGGCCGTTCTCGACGATGTAGCCCAGTTCGCGCCGGCCGAAACGATCGGCGTCGAACAGCAGATCCTCGCCACCGGCCGCGTCCCACACCTGCATGCGCCGGTAGGGCCAGGCGCGGGCCTGCGCGATCGCCGGCCACACGCCCAGGCGGTTCAACAGCTGCACGTTGTCGGCGGCAAAGGCGAACACGCGCAGGTCAGGCTGTGCGGCCTGCCACGGTGCCGGTTCACGACCTTCCACCAGCGCAACCGACAGGCCGGCATCGGCCAGCGCCAGCGCGCACGCGGCACCGACCACGCCGCCACCAACGATGGCCACATCAAGGCGCATGCGCCGGCTCATGCGGCTTCTCCGCGGCACAGGCGCGGCACGTCGCCACGGAAGCCCATCGCGCCACCGACCAGCATCGACTGCACCGATGCGCGTTGCGCGGCCACCATGCCGAGGCTGCGCAGCGGCCGCATCAGCGGCGCCGGGTTGCTGGTCAGGCGCGCCAGCCCACCGGAGAACGCCACCGTCTGCCGGCGGTCCTCTTCGCGGCGCGCGACATAGGCCTGCAGCAGTGCATCACTGCCGGCATCATCGTGCGCATCCTCCAGCAGTTCGGCCAGGGTCAGCGCATCGCGCAGGCCCAGGTTGAAGCCCTGTGCACCCAGCGGATGAATGGTCTGCGCGGCATTGCCGAGCAGTACCGTGCGTTCACCGGCCAGCGCGCGCGCCAGCACCTGGATGAGCGGATAAGCACTGCGTGGGCCGGATTCAAGCAGGCGACCGGCGCGCCAGCCGATCGCGTTCTGCAGGCGTTGCAGCCAGGCCGCATCGTCCAGCGCCATCACCGCATCGGCGTGGTCGCGCGCTACGCCATGCACGGTGCCGAAGTGACGATCGCCACGCGGCAGCAGGGCAGTCGGGCCGGTATCGGTGAACCGCTCCCAGGCGGTGCCGTCCGGCGCGCGCTGGCTGCGCACGCGGGCCACGAACAGTGTCTGCTGGAAATCATGGCGGTCGACCTCGGTGCCCAGCGCGCCGCGCACGCCACTGGTCGTGCCATCGGCACCCACCACCAGCCGTGCCAGCAGCAAGCGCTCGCCGGTCTCGTCAGCCACCCGCACCTGGCGGTAGCCGTCCACCACCTCGCCCAGTCCCAGGAACCGCATCGGCCGGTAACGGCGCAGGCGCGGCAGCTCCTGAAGCCGCGCTTCCAGCGCCTGGCCGAAGTCCCGCGCCACCACCACCTGGCCGAACCACGGCCGGTCGTAATCGGCCGCTTCGAGCTGCACACGGCCGAAATCGCCGGCACGACTGACATGGATGCGCCGGATCGGGCCCGGTGCCATCGCCAGCTTCTGCATCACCCCCAGCGCGGTCAGCGCATTGACGGTGGCAGCGGCGAAACTGAGATTGCGCTGGTCGAACACCGCAGGCAGCTCGCCGGCCGGGCTGGCCTCGAGCAGGCCCACGTCGCGGCCCAGGCGGTCCAGGGCAATGGCCAGGCTGGCACCGACCAGGCCACCACCGACAATCAGCACGTCATGTCGTTCACTCATGCGTTCATGATACGCGCTCGCCCCGACTGTACGCCGAACGGGCGGCACCTGCGCCAACCTGCGCGGCGGGCTAGAATGAAACCTGAATCCGCTCCGGGCCCCCGCCATGTCCGATACCGCCAACCGCGCCTTTGTCCTGTCCGTACTCGTACTGCTGCTGGCGGCGACCCGGGTCAACCACTTCGCGGCCATTCCGGATGCCTCCTGGGCCGTTTTCTTCATCGGTGGCTTCTACCTGGCCCGCTGGACGCGCTGGGCGTTCCCGCTGCTGATGGTATTCGCCGTACTGGTCGACTGGATCGTGATCCGCAGCAGCGGCCTGGATTTCTGGCAGCACTACTGCGTGTCGCCGGGCTACTGGCTGCTGCTGCCGGCCTACTTCTCTTTGTGGGCCGGCGGCATGCTGCTGGGCCGCAACTACCAGAGCGCGCGCTGGCCGGTACTGGCCAAGGGCGCACTGCTGCTGGTCGCCTCGGTGGCGGTCTGCCACCTGCTGGCACAGGGCGGCTTCTACTGGTCCAGCCGCAACGTGGCCGAGCCGACCCTGGCCGGCTGGGCACAGAACTACGCGCAGTGGTTCGGGCCCTACCTGCGCACCACGGCGATCTATGTGGCCCTGGCCGCCGCCCTGCAGCTGGCCGTGGAGCAGGTGTTGAAGCTCCAGCAGGCCCGCCGCGACATCCGCCACTGAGCCGCGCCATGGGTCATCGCCTCTCGCGCATCTACACCCGCACCGGCGACGACGGCAGTACCGGCCTTGGCGACGGCCAGCGCGTGGCCAAGGATGACGCCCGCGTGGCGTCCTTCGGCACCGTCGACGAGGCCAACGCCGCGCTCGGCCTGCTGCTGGCCGCACCCCTGCCCGAGGATGTGCGCGCGCTGGTGGTGCATCTGCAGCACCAGCTGTTCGACCTGGGCGCCGAACTGTGCATCCCCGGCCACGCCGCGATCCATGCCGCCGACGTTTCGGCCCTGGAACAGCAGCTGGACCATTACAACGCCGACCTGCCGATGCTGAAGGAATTCATCCTGCCAGCCGGTGGCGAAGCCGCCGCGCGCTGCCATCTGGCCCGCACCATCGTCCGCCGCGCCGAGCGCGAAACGGTCACCCTGGCCCGCCACGAAGCCGTGCGCAGCGAGGCGCTGCAGTACCTCAACCGGCTGTCGGACCTGCTGTTCGTGCTGGCCCGGGTGCTGGCCCGCGCCGATGGCCAGAGCGAAGCGCTGTGGCAACCGCAGCAGCGCCAGCGCTGAGTCGGCACGATGCTGGTCTATACCCACCCGTCCTGCCTGCTGCATGACCCCGGTCCCGGCCATCCCGAATGCCCGCAACGCCTGCAGCATGTGCTGGACGCGCTGCACGCGGCCTTCCCCGGCCAGCTGGACTGGCGCGAAGCGCCGCCGGCCAAGTTCGGCGAACTGACCCGGGTCCACGACAGCGCCCTGCTCGACTTCGTGCTGCAGCCGCAGACCGCGCCGCTGCGCCAGCTGGACATGGACACCTGGACCTCGCCCGGCTCGGCCAGCGCCGCCGTGCACGCCGCCGGCGCCGGTGTGGCCGCAGTCGATGCGGTGATGCTGGGCGAGGACCCGCTGGCCTTCTGCGCGGTGCGCCCGCCGGGCCACCACGCCACCAGCAGCACGGCGATGGGCTTCTGCCTGTTGAACAACATCGCCATCGCCGCCGCCTATGCCCGCGACCGCCATGGCCTGGAGCGGATCGCGGTGGTCGATTTCGACGTGCACCACGGCAATGGCATCCAGGACATCTTCCAGCACGATGCCCGGGTCTCGTACTACAGCACCCACCAGGCCGGGCTGTTTCCCAATTCCGGCCTGCGCCGCGACCGCGGTGCCGGCAACCTGATGAACATCCTGCTGCCGCCGGGCAGCGGCGGCTTCCGCTTCCGCAACGTCTGGGCCGACGAGATGCTGCCGGCCATCGACGACTTCCGCCCGCAGCTGCTGCTGATCTCGGCCGGCTTCGACGCCCACCTGCGTGATCCGCAGGCGGACCTGATGCTGGAGACCGACGATTTCGCCTGGATCACCCGTGAACTGCACGCGCTGGCACGCCGTCACGCGGCCGGCCGGGTGGTCTCGATGCTGGAGGGAGGCTACGACCTGCAGGCCCTGGCCGAGTGCAGCGTGGCCCATGTCCAGGCCCTGATCACACCCTCTGCGGGTGGCTCCGCCGGATGAACCCGAACCGGCAGGCTTCGGCGCCCTTCATTGCCCCTATGCAAGGGATGGGGCAAGCTACCGTCCGTTTTCGCCCGAATCCGAACCGCGTGCGCCGAGCCCTCCGCCTGCTTCCCCTGCCTCTGAGCATCGCCATCAGCCTGCCGGCGATGGCCGATGATAAGCCGCTCAACTGGGGCCTGTGCCCGGCCACCGACGTCATTCCCGCGTTCACCGACGCCCCCACCCCGGTCCCGGCCCAGGACAAGGCTGCCGCCGCGGCCGCCCGCGAGAACCAGCCGACCGACATCGAAGGTGACCAGCTGCTGGGCACCACCACCGTGCCGCAGTACGAGGGCAACGTGGCGCTGCGCCGGGGTGACCAGTTCGTCGGCACCGACAAGCTCAGCTTCGACACCGAGACCGGCAACTACATCGCCGACGGCAATGTCCGCTACCAGGACGGGTCGATCCGGATGGTCGCCAAGCGTGCCGAAGGTAACCAGGAAAGCGACACCCACAAGATCTCCGACATCAAGTACCAGCTGGTGTCACGCCGGGGCAACGGCGATGCCGAGTCGGTCGACCTGCAGGGCGCGGTCGGCCAGATGCACCGCTCCACCTACACCACCTGCGACCCGTCGCAGCCGGTATGGAAGCTGTCGGCGCCGCAGATCGAAGTGGACAACGACGAAGGCTTCGGCACGGCCCGCAACGCGGTGCTGCGCATCGGCAAGGTGCCGGTGCTGTGGGCGCCCTACTTCAAGTTCCCGATCGATGACCGCCGCAAGACCGGCCTGCTGTTCCCGCAGCTGGGCATGTCCGGCCGCAACGGTTTCGATTACGCGCAGCCGATCTACTTCAATCTGGCGCCGAACTACGATGACACCCTGACCCCGCGCTACATGAGCCGGCGCGGCCTGCTGCTCGACAACGAGTTCCGCTACCTCTACAACGGCGGCCGTGGCGAGGTGCTGACCAGCTACATGCCCAGCGACAAGCTGCGCGACCGCGACCGCGGCCGGGTGATGTTCGACGGCTACCACAACGTGAACAGCCACTGGCAGGCCCGCGCCAACCTGGCCTGGGTGAGCGACGAGCGTTATGTCGAGGACTTCGCCAACCGCCTGGTGGGCGTGACCGCCTCCAACCTGCAGAGCACCATCGGCCTGTACGGCACCGGCCAGAACTGGACGGCCGGCATCATGGCCGACCGCTGGCAGCTGACCGACTACACCCTCGACGAGCGCGCCCTGCCCTACAACCGCGAGCCACGCCTGTTCTTCAACTGGAACAAGCCGGTGCTGCCGTGGCTGGAAACCGGCATCTACACCGAAGCGGTGCGCTTCACCCACGACGACGTCAACTTCAAGTACGGACCGGACCGGGGCACGGATCTGCAGTACACGCGGAACGGCATCCAGCAGACATCCGGTCTTGGCATCAGTGGTGGCTCGCGGCTGGACGTGAAGCCGTACGTATCGTTCCCGATCAGTGGCGCGGCCTGGTACATCACCCCGACCCTGGCCTACCGCTATACGGCCTACCAGCTGGACCGCGGCCTGGTCGACGGCGTCAACGGCATCCAGGCCCAGATCCTGCGCTCGCAGGGCATCGACCCGGCCACGGCCACCCCGGAACAGCTGCGCGGCAATACCTCGCCCAGCCGCAGCCTGCCGATCGGCAGCCTTGATGCCGGCCTGTTCTTCGATCGCGAGACGTCGATCGGTGGCAAGTCATTCCTGCAGACCCTGGAGCCGCGCCTGTTCTACCTGCGCACGCCCTATCGCAACCAGGACGAGCTGCCGATCTTCGACACCCGTGACTTCACCTTCAGCTGGGGCCAGCTGTTCCGCGACTCGCGCTATACCGGCGCCGACCGCCAGAACGATGCCAACCAGCTGACCCTGGCACTGGGCACCCGCTTCATCGACCAGACTACCGGCAAGGAACGCTTCTCGGCCGCGATCGGCCAGATCCAGTACTTCGACGAATCGCGGGTCAGCACCACGCCGGGCGGCGCACCGGTGGAGAAGGGCAAGTCGGCCTGGATCGCCGACGGCAACTACATGATCAACGACCGCTGGACCCTGGGCGCCACCTACCAGTGGGACCCGAAGTACAAGCGCGAGGATCTGGCCAGCGTCCGCGCCCGCTATCTGATGCCCAACGATGGCGTGATCAACCTCAGCTACCGCTACCGCATCAACGCTGGCGCGCCGGCGACCGCCAACAAGCATGACCGGACCCTGCTGGAGCAGGCCGACCTGTCGTTCCTGTACCCGCTGAATGCGCGCTGGAGCCTGGTGGGCCGGTATTACTACTCGCTGCAGGACAAGGAACCGCTGGAGATCATCGCCGGCGTGCAGTGGGACAGCTGCTGCCTGGCGGTCCGTGCGGTGGCCCGCCGCTACGTGCGCAACCGCGAAGGCGACATGAACAATTCCTTCCAGCTGGAGTTCGTGCTCAAGGGCCTCAGCTCCATCGGCCAGGACACGGACCGTACGCTGCGCCGTGCTATCCTCGGCTACAACCGCGACGACCTCTATCTCGTGCCGCCCAGCAACACCGGGGCGACCCGGGATGACTACGATCCGAATCAGATCCCATGACCAAGCGCTTCCCCGTTCTTCTCGCCTCCCTGCTGGCGGTGTCCAGCGTGTCCGCCCCCCTGCAGGTGCTCGCGCAGGAGGCGCAGCCGTTGGACCGCATCGCCGCCGTCGTCGACGAGGACGTGATCCT
This sequence comes from Stenotrophomonas sp. 115C5, assembly GCF_056861055.1. NCBI lineage: Bacteria > Pseudomonadati > Pseudomonadota > Gammaproteobacteria > Lysobacterales > Lysobacteraceae > Stenotrophomonas > Stenotrophomonas sp. 115C5. Next base: position 28,682 of record NZ_JBSPUQ010000017.1, on the reverse strand, counting down.
GCAGAGCGAGCTCCAGCGTGCGATCGCCAACATCAAGGCGCAGTACGCCGGCCGTGAAAACCAGCTGCCGCCGGAAGACGTGCTCAGCCGCCAGGTGCTCGAGCGCCTGGTGCTGGTCAAGCTGCAGGTAGCCCGTGCCCAGGGCAGCGGCATCCGCGTCAGCGACCAGGAGCTGAACCAGGCGATGAATGCCATCGCCCAGCAGAACGGCTCGAACTTGGATGCACTGCGCCAGCGCCTGGCTCACGACGGCATCGACTTCAACGATTTCCGCGCTTCGGTGCGCGATGAAATCACCGTGCAGCGCCTGCGCCAGAGCTTCGCGCAGAGCCGCATCAGTGTCAGCGAGGGCGAAGTCGACGCCGCCCTGAAGCAGCAGGCCACGGTGGGCAACCAGTACCACCTGGCGCACATCCTGATCGCCCTGCCCGACGGCTCCAACGCCGACCAGATCGCCACCGGCCAGAAGAAGGCTGAAGGCGTGAAGGCCCTGTTGGACAAGGGTGAGCTGGACTTCAACGCGGCCGCCGTGCGTTATTCGGACAGCCCCAACGCGCTGGAAGGCGGCGACCTGGGCTGGCGCAGCCTGGATGAAATCCCGCAGGCCTTCGCGCAGATGATGGAAAAGATGAAGCCCGGCGAAGTGGTCGGCCCGATCCGCGGCCCCAGCGGTTTCCAGCTGCTGAAGCTGGTGGAAGTGCGTGATGCCAGCGCCGCCAGCGGTGGTGAGCACACGGTCACCGAGTACCACGGCCGCCACATCCTGGTGCGCGTGGACGATCACCAGACCGACGCTGCCGCCAAGGCCAAGATCGATACCCTGCGCGCCCGCATCGCCGGTGGCGCGGACTTCGAGACCGTGGCCAAGGAGTCCTCCGAGGACAACAACAGCAAGGGCCAGGGCGGCGATCTGGGCTGGTTCCCGGCCGACGCGTTCGGTCCGGCGTTCGGCCAGCAGGTGTCCGGCATCCAGGATGGCGGCGTCAGCCAGCCGTTCCGCACCGATGCCGGCTGGCACATCGTGCAGCGCGTGGGCACCCGCCAGACCGACGTGACCACCGACAACCAGCGTGCCCAGGTCCGCGAGACCATCGGCCGCCGCAAGCTGGAAGACGAGTACAACCGCTTCCTGCAGGAACTGCGTGGCGAAGCCTACGTCAGCTTCCGCAGCGGCGACCGCGCGGAAAACACCGCCACGCCGCCGCAGTCCTGACCGATGCGTCCCGAGCTCGCTCTGGTACCGGGCGAGCCCGCCGGGATCGGCCCGGAGCTGTGTGTCCGCCTCGTCCAGCAGCCGCGTGAAGATTGCCGGCTGCTGGCCTTCGCCGACCCGGATACCCTGCGCGCGGCCGCCGCCGCGCTGAACCTGCCGCTGCAGCTGCTGCCCGAGGACGCCGAAGCACGCGTCCCCGGCGATCTGCGTGTGCGCGTTGTGGCCAATACCGTGCCCAGCCACTTCGGCCAGGCCAACCCGGCCAATGCCGGTGCCGTCATCGCTGCCCTGCTCGGTGCTGGCCAGGCCTGCCTGTCCGGCGAACTGCACGGCGTGGTCACCGGCCCGGTGCACAAGGCGGTCATCAACGAAGGCGGCATCGCCTACAGTGGGACCACCGAACTGCTGGCCGACCAGGCCGGGGTGAAGGTGGTGATGATGCTGGCCAACCACATCGTCCGCGTGGCCCTGGCCACTACCCACCTGCCACTGCGCGAGGTGGCCGACGCGATCACCGCGCCCCGCCTGGAACACACCCTGCGCACCGTGCATGCCGCCCTGCGCCGCGAGTTCGGCCTGCCTGCGCCGCGCATCGCCGTGCTCGGCCTGAATCCGCACGCCGGCGAAGACGGCCATCTGGGTCGTGAGGAGCTGGACCTGATCATCCCGCTGCTGCAGCGCCTGCGCGCCGAGGGCATGGACCTGATCGGGCCGCTGCCGGCCGATACCGCCTTCCTGCCGGCCAAGCTGGCGGGCTTCGACACCGTGCTGGCGATGTACCACGACCAGGGCCTGCCGGTGCTGAAGTATTCGGGCTTCGAGCAGGCGGTGAACCTGACCCTGGGCCTGCCCTACCCGCGCGTGGCGGTGGACCATGGCACGGCACTGGATCTGGCCGGGCGCGGCATTGCCGATCCTTCCAGCCTGCAGGCGGCAACGACGTTGTGTGCGCAGCTTGCGCGGCAACGTACACTGAGCGCATGAATTCCCCGCATTCCCCCTCCGGCCCGGTGTTCACCGCCCCGGCCAAGAAGCAGCTTGGCCAGCATTTCCTGGCCGACCGCCACTACATCGACAAGATCGTGATGGCGGTCAACCCGAAAGACGGTGACCGCCTGGTCGAGATCGGTCCCGGCCAGGGCGCGATCACCCTGCCGCTGCTGCGCGTGCATCCGAAACTGACGGTGATCGAGTTCGACCGCGACCTGATCGCGCCGCTGACCGCCGCCGCCGAGCCGCTGGGCGAGCTGACCATCGTCCACCGCGACGTGCTGCGCGTGGACTTCACCGAGCTGGCTGCCGGCCAGCCGATCCGCCTGGTCGGCAACCTGCCCTACAACATCTCCTCGCCGATCCTGTTCCATGCACTGGAACATGCCGCGGTGATCCGCGACATGCACTTCATGCTGCAGAAGGAAGTGGTCGACCGCATGGCCGCCGGCCCCGGCAGCAAGGTGTACGGCCGGCTCAGCGTGATGCTGCAGGCCTACTGCCAGGTGACCTCGCTGTTCGTGGTGCCGCCGGGCGCGTTCCGGCCGCCGCCGAAGGTCGATTCGGCCGTGGTGCGGCTGGTGCCGCGTGACCCGGCCACAATCAACATCAACGACCACAAGCGTTTCGCCGAGGTGGTCAAGGCCGCCTTCGGGCAGCGCCGCAAGACCCTGCGCAACGCCCTGAACAACGTGGTGTCCGCCGAACAGTTCGTTGCCGCCGGCGTGCGTCCCGATGCCCGCGCCGAACAGCTGGACGTGGCCGAATTCATCGCCTTGGCCAATGCCTCCTGATTACACTGCCGGTATGGAAGACGCTGACGTTTATGCCATCTCCGTCGAAGTCGCACCGCGCTTCCTCGACGATCAATCCGCGCCGGAAGACGGGCGCTATGCGTTCGCCTACACGATCCGCATCCACAACCAGGGACGTGTTGCCGCGCGCCTGGTCGCACGCCACTGGCGCATCACCGATGCCAACGGCCGCGTCGAGCATGTCGACGGCGACGGGGTGATCGGCGAGCAGCCGCGCCTGCGTCCCGGTGAAGACTTCCATTACACGTCCGGTGTCATGCTGGGGACCGATCACGGGACCATGCAGGGCCACTACGACATGGTCGCCGACGACGGCACCGAATTTGCCGCGCCGGTCGCACCTTTCGTGCTGGCCATCCCGCGTACCCTGCACTGACACGGAGGCCGAACGATGAGTGTGTGGGCGATCGGCGACCTGCAGGGCTGCTATGACGTCACCCAGCGACTGCTGGAAAAGATCCGTTTCGACCCGGCACAGGACACCCTGTGGTTCTGCGGCGACCTGGTGAACCGGGGTGGCCAGTCGCTGGAAACGCTGCGGCTGGTGCATTCGCTGCGCGAGCACAGCGTGGTGGTGCTGGGCAACCATGACCTTTCGCTGCTGGCCGTCGGTGCGCGCACCGAAGAGGAACAGCGCAAGGTCAACCCGGACCTGCTGCGCATCGTGCAGGCCGAGGACCGCGACGAACTGCTGGACTGGCTGCGCCTGCAGAAGCTGGTGCACGTGGACCGCGAGCTGGGCTGGATGATGGTGCATGCCGGCCTGGCGCCGAAGTGGACCACACAGATGGCCGAAAAGCATGCCGCCGAGGTCGAGGTGCAGCTGCACGGCGCCGGCTACCGCAAGCTGTTCCGCAACATGTATGGCGACAAGCCGAGCTGGGCCCCCAACCTGTCCGGCTACGACCGCTCGCGCGCGATCATCAATGTGCTCACCCGCATGCGCTACTGCACCCCACGCGGGCGCATCGGCATCGAGGACAAGGGCACGCCGGGCACGCAGGAACAGGGGTTGTATCCTTGGTTCGAAGTGCCGGGCCGGGTCGAGCGCGACCTGAAGGTGGTCTGCGGCCACTGGTCGGCGCTGGGCCTGACCATCACCCAGGGCGTGCACGCCATCGACACCGGCGCGGTCTGGGGCGGCAAGCTCACCGCGATCCAGCTCGATACCGATGAACTGCGCGTGGTGCAGGTGCCAGGCCGCGATGTACCCGCCCCCGTGCCCAACGCCCGCCCGCCAGCACGCCCGGCGCACGAGCGCCCGGCTGCGTCGGCGCAGGGCAAGGAACAGGGCGGCGGTAACGCTCCGGCCGCCACCCCGGGCAATCGCGGCCCGCGCCGTCGTCGTCGCCGTGGTGGCGGTGGTGGTGGCTCCGCGGGCCCCGGCAACAACAGTCCTCCGCCGCAGGCATGACGCGGCGCGGCTGGGCACCATGGATGGTGCTGCTGACGCTGGCCCTGGCCAGCGGCTGCCAGCCCACTTCGGCCCCGGCCCCCACCGGCGGCGGAAACGTCGGCCACACGCCATCGCAGCCGCAGGCGCCTTCGCCGCCGCTGGTGGCTGCAGCGCGCGCGCAGATCGGCGTCACCACCCGCTACGACCCTGCCTATCAGGTGCTGGCCTATCCCGGCGGAGACGTCCCGGTTGATCGCGGCGTGTGCACCGACGTGGTGGTGCGCGCGCTGCGCAGCCTGGACGTGGACCTGCAGGCCCGCGTGCATGAGGACATGCGCGGCAACTTCAGTGCCTATCCGGCGATCTGGGGCCTGTCACGACCGGATCGCAACATCGATCATCGCCGCGTACCGAACCTGATGCGCTGGTTCGAACGGCAGGGCTGGCAGCAGCCGATCACGGCCCTCGCCGCCGACTACGCGGCCGGCGACATCGTCGCCTGGAAGCTCAACGGCAACGGCCTGCTGCACGTGGGCATCGTCTCCGACCGGCAATTGGCCGACGGCACACCGCTGGTACTGCACAACATCGCGCGCGGCACGCGCGAAGAGAACTTGCTGTTCCAGCACACCATCATCGGGCATTACCGGAGGCCGTAGGCAATCCTGTAGAGCCGAGCCATGCTCGGCTACGGGATGTGTCCGGCAACAGCAGCCGAGCATGGCTCGGTTCTACAGGAAACCATCTTCAGCGGCGCACGTAGTGCACGAAGCGGAACGCGTGGACATGGCGTTCGTCGGCCGGGTGCGGCTCGCTGCTCACTTCCCGCCAGTCCTGCGCATCCACCTCGGGGAAATGGGTATCGGCGGGGACTTCGGCATCCACCCAGGTCAGGTACAGGTCACTGGCCTGGTCCAGCAGCTGGTGGAAGATCTCGCCGCCGCCGATGATGCACAACTCGCTGGCGCCCTCGCGTTCGGCAATCGTCTTCGCCTCATCCAGCGACGCCACCGCGCGCATGCCCTCGAACGGCACCTGCCCGCTGCGGGTCAGCACCAGGTTGGTCCGCCCCGGCAGTACGCGGCCGATCGACTCGGCCGTCTTGCGCCCCATCAGGATCGGCTTGCCCAGGGTGAGCGCCTTGAAGTGCTTGAAATCATCCGGCAGGTGCCAGGGCATGGCATTGCCCTGGCCGATGCCACGGTTGCGATCCAACGCCACGATCATCGACAGCTTCATTGCTACCACCTCCTCAGCTGGCGTCGATCTGCAGGCGTTCGCAGGCAGCGTTGGCGGCACTGGCGGCCTGCAGCGCCGCCGCCAGCGCAGGACTGGACGTGGACTGCTCATCCAGGCCATCGAGGATCTTCTGCTTCTGCGCCTCTTCGATATCCTTCAGGCCCGGTCCGGACAGGATGTCTGCCGACAACGCAGCAGTGTCGGTGCTGGCACGACGTGCCAGAAATGCCTGCAACTGGTCACTGGAATAGACGGTGGCAAGCTGCTGCTCGAGCGTGCGCTGATAGGCCGGATCCTCGACACCCGCCTTCAGGTGCTCGGTCATCGCCGTGTACATGCCGGTTACCGCCTCACGCATCTGCGCCCGGCAGCCTTCCGGCACATCCTGGGGCATCATCGTGCCGCCGTTGAAGGCCCCGGCGAACGCCTGCACTTCCTCGCGCATGTGCTTGTGCACGATCTGCTCATTGACCTGCCGGGCCAACGACAGCGCATCGGCCGGTCCGGCCTGCACCATGGCCAGCGGCAACATGCCGCACAGCGCCAGCAGGCCGCTGGAAATCAATCGGGGACTCATACCGCCACCGGCGCCTTGATCGCCGGGTGCGGATCGTAGCCGTCGATGCGGATGTCGTTGAACTGGAAGCCGAACAGGTCGGTCACCTCCGGGTTCAACCACAGCGTCGGCAGCGCGCGCGGTTCACGCGACAGCTGCTCGCGCGCCTGCTCGAAGTGGTTCGAATACAGGTGCGCATCGCCCAGCGTATGCACGAAATCACCCACGCCCAGGCCGGTGGCCTGCGCCACCATGTGGGTCAACAGCGCATAGCTGGCGATGTTGAACGGCACGCCGAGGAAGATGTCGCCGCTGCGCTGGTACAGCTGGCAGCTGAGCTTGCCGTCCACCACGTAGAACTGGAACAGGTTGTGGCACGGCATCAGCGCCATCTGCGAAAGCTCGCCCACGTTCCAGGCGCTGACCACCAGCCGGCGCGAATCGGGGTTGCGCTTGATCTCGTCCACCAGCCACTGCATCTGGTCGATCTCGCCGCCATCGGCGGTGGCCCAGCTGCGCCACTGCTTTCCGTAGACCGGGCCGAGGTCGCCGTTCTCGTCGGCCCACTCGTCCCAGATCCGCACTTGGTTGTCCTTCAGGTAGCCGATGTTGGTGTCGCCCTTCAGGAACCACAGCAGCTCGTGGATGATCGAGCGCAGGTGCAGTTTCTTGGTGGTGACCAGCGGGAAGCCTTCGGCCAGGTTGAAACGCATCTGCCAGCCGAACACGCTGCGGGTACCGGTGCCGGTGCGGTCGCTCTTCTCGGCGCCGTGCTCGAGCACGTGCGAGAGCAGGTCCAGGTAAGCCTTCATGCCTTGCCCTCGGCAGCCACCGGCAGCTGCGGCTGCAGCACCGGCGCGCGGCGCGACATCACCAGCAGCACCAGGCCGAAGGCGATCAGCGGCAGGCTGAGGATCTGGCCACGGGTCAGCCAGTCGAAGGCCACGTAGACACCGTTGTCGGGCATGCGCACGAACTCCACGGCGAAGCGGAACAGGCCGTACATCAGCGCGAACAGGCCACCCACCAGGTAGCGGTGGCGCGGCTTGGCCGACACCGCCCACAGCACCACGAACATCACCAGGCCTTCCAGGAACGCTTCATACAGCTGCGAGGGATGCCGTGCGAACTGGTTCAACGCGCCGGTCGCGAACTGCGCCTGCAGGGTCGCGTGGTCGAGCTGGTTCAGCGGCGCCGGCAGGCCGGACGGGAACACCACGCCCCACGTGCCGTCGGTGTACTTGCCCCACAGCTCGGCGCCGATGAAGTTGCCGATGCGGCCGAAGCCCAGGCCCAGCGGCACCAGCGGCGCCATGAAATCCATGGTGTCGAAGAAGTGCAGCGCGTGCTTGCGCGACCACCACCAGCAGGCACCGAGTACGCCGAGCAGGCCGCCGTGGAAGCTCATGCCGCCATCCCAGACCTTGAACAGCAGCAGCGGGTTGTGCAGGAAATCGCCCAGCGCGTAGAACAGCATGTAGCCGATGCGCCCGCCCAGCACCACGCCGAGCATGGCGTAGAACAGCAGGTCGGAGAAACCATTGGCATCGACGCCCGGCAGGCGCCCGGCGGCGATGCGCTTGCGGCCCAGCAGCCAGGCGGCGGTGAAGCCGAGCAGGTACATGATGCCGTACCAGTGCACCTTGATCGGCCCCAGCGAGAGGGCGATGGGGTCGATGTCGTGGAAATAGATCATGGAAGGTGCCTTGCGGTTGAACGCCTATTCTCGGGCCAGTGCCGCCCCGGCTCAACCAAGGAGCTGGGGCGAGTTCGGCAACGCGTCATCGTTCGACCGCGTCGAGGCCGGAAAGTGCCCTTCGATCAGGCTGGAGACCTCGTCGATGGCATCCTGCAGCGCTTCCACCGGATGGGAGCCACGCAGGCCCTCGCGCAGGTGGGTGCAGACCCGCTGCCACTGCGCCGGGCTGACCCGGCCGTGCAGGCCACGGTCGGCGACGATCTCGATGGCGTGGTCAGCCAGCAGCAGGTAGATCAGCACGCCATTGTTATGGGTGGTATCCCAGGTGCGCAGACGGGCGAAGGCATGTTCGGCGGCCTGGCGCGGGCTGACCCTGTGCCACAGCGCGGCCAGCGGCAGGTCCGCTTCCACCGCGAACATCACCTGCCCGCCGTGGCGCTGCTCACCGGCCGCGATGGCCTCGGTGATCGCCTGCAGCGTGGCCGGCGGGAACGCGCGCCGTACCGACGGCGAAAACACATGACGACACAGTCGTTGGATCATCACCAGCCCCCCGAAGCACCGCCACCACCGGAGCGGCCACCACCGCCTCCCCAGCCGCCACCACCGCCTCCCCAGCCGCCACCGCCGCCGAAGCCGCCGCCACCGCCCCAGCTGCCACCGCCCCAGCCACCGCCACCGGCAAAGCGGCCCGGGTGGCCGGAGAGCATGGCCACGATCAGGCCTACGATGCCCGCCAGGCCACTGGCCAGCAGCGTGGACGTGAACAGGAACGCCGCCAGGGCTGCACCGGCACCGCCGAGCACGCCACGCAGCGGCCGCGGCACCCGCGAGAACACGCCGCGCAGGATGCTGCCGGCGAACACACCGATGAACAGCGCCAGGAACCAGGTATCACCGCCACCGCTGGGATCACGCCCGCGATGGCCGCTGACCGGTGCCGGCAGCGTTTCGCCGTCGATCAGCTTGACCAGCACCGCCGTGGCGTCGGTGATGCCACCGGCGTAGTCGCCGCTGCGGAAGCGCGGCACCAGGTATTCCTGGATGACCCGGTTGGCGATGGCATCGGGAATCGCGCCTTCCAGGCCGTAGCCGGGTTCGATGCGCACGCGCCGGTCATCCTTGGCCACTACCAGCAGCACGCCGTCATCCACGCCCTTGCGGCCAATCTGCCACTGGTCGAAGACGCGCGTGGTGTACTGCGCGATGTCTTCCGGCTGGGTGGTGGGCACCACCAGCACCTGCAGCTGGCTGCCCTTGCGCTGCTGCAGTTCCATCGCCTGCTGCAACAGCGCCTGCTTCTGCGTGGCATCCAGCGTGCCGGTGGTATCGACCACCGGCGAATCCAGCGCAGGAACCGGCGCCAGCTGCTGCGCCTGCGAGGCCAGCGGCAGCCACAGCAGCAGGGCCAGCAGCGCAGTGGCAAGGCGCATGGGTCAGTGGCCCGGCTGCGGTGCCGGCTGCTGCTGCGGCGCGTTGCCGAAATCGACCGCCGGCGCGTTGGAGATCTGCGCTTCGTTTTCCACGGTGAAGTTCGGCTTGGTCTTGTAGCCGAAGATCTTGGCGGTGATCACCTGTGGGAACGAGCGGATGTAGGTGTTGTAGTCCTGCACCTGCTGGATGTAACGGCCGCGGGCGACGGTGACCCGGTTCTCGGTACCTTCCAGCTGCGCCTGCAGGTCGCGGAAGTTCTGGTTGGACTTCAGCTCCGGATAGTTCTCGGTGACCACCAGCAGCCGCGACAGCGCGCTGCCGAGTTCGCCCTGGGCCTGCTGGAACTGCTTGAGCGAGGCTTCGTCGTCGGCATTGACGTTGATCTGGCCGACACGCGAACGGGCGTTGGTGACCTCGGTCAGCACGCGCTCTTCCTGGCTGGCGAAGCCCTTCACGGTCTGCACCAGGTTGGGCACCAGGTCGGCGCGGCGCTTGTACTGGTTGATGACCTCCGACCAGCTGGCCTTGACCGCTTCATCCTTCTGCTGGATGGCGTTGTAGCCACAGCCGGAGAGCAGGGAGGCCAGCAGCATCAGGGGCAGGACACGGGTGAACAGGCGCATGGCGGAGGTTCCGGGTGGGCTTGGCGCCGAGCATGCCATGGCCGGTGTTAACGAACGTGTGGAGATGAACAGGAATCCGGCAGGGCCGACCGGCCCAGGCCAGGAGGTCGCTGAAGCGATGGGTCTGGCGCATTGCCTGAACTGGGCCTAGGGGCGGCTCTGCCCCTTGCTTCCGCCTTCCGTCGGCCAGGCCCCCCGGCAGGGCAATCACGGGCCCATTTCGTACTTGTTGCATGGCTCAACACAGTTTCCGCATCAGATAGTTCAGGAATCCCGCACTTGAACTACCCGCCCGCAGATGCAGCAGCCATCGGTCGGGAAATGGGCATCGACCTCAATCATGTACAGACTTCTTTCAACAGCAGCCATCATCGCTGTGCTCATGCCTACGGCTTGCGCCCAGCCGACCCCGGGGCCCACACGGGATGCTCCGACGCCCGGGCCTGTCCTTACCCCGACTGCCCTCACCGCGCCAGCCGATGCCCAGACCCGGGACATGCTGCTTCACGTAGGGGGTGACAGCTATATAGGCAAGGCCTACATCGTGTCCGCATCGACGCAGGAGGTCAGCACGGCGTTTCGCGCGCGAAGCTATTTTTCCAGCTCATTTAGCCAGAGGGATCACGCTCAACCTATCCTGGGGGACATGGAGCGGGCGTGGATGAAGGTCTACGGGCACTTCCACCCTGAGAAAAGTGCAATCGTATTCGCGACGAACCTCGCTGCAATCGATGTAGCGGCCACGTTGGGGGTCATCGCACCAGAAGAGAAGTCGCGCTGGCGTACTTACGTAGAGCAGCTGTCTCCATCCGATCTCGATCCCACAGGTGCCTCGTTCACTGATCTGACTGTGGATCGGCTGACGTTCTCCAGTTCCTACATTGACACTTCGCGACGCAGGTCAGGCGACAAGCACGTTGTTCTTATCGACCTGACAGATCTGACAGGCGCTCCTCCGCAGACGCTGCTTTGGTATGCGGAACGGCGCCAGGAACAACGCCGTGTCGATCGGAAAGCCTTCGCATCCATTCCGGGGGTCGCCGGTGTGCCCTACCCGCATTGGGAGACCGAGATGATCACGGAGAACAACGCCAGCCAGGAATTCTCAGACCAGATGCAGGCGCTGGTATCAACGCTCCCGGCGGGCCCTGGAACATCATTGGATGTCATCTCGAATCTGTTCAATCCAAGCGAAGAGAGGCCGGTTCAGCGCATCGCCCCTCGCCTGCCCGTGGATGGCACGACGACGATGCTCCAGTGGCTCCCAATCCAGGGGATTCAACCGGGCAACAACTCTGGCCAGATTCGTTCGCTATCCAGTGACCAGTTCCATGTCACGTCAGCCACCAACAGCTCATACGGTTACATTGCCGCGAAGAAGGATGGGGGCGTCGTGGCTTGGCAGATGGGTGAAAGTCAGCGGGTCATCGAGACAAAGGTCGACCCAAAGGGGGGGTTATGGGCCCTGACCGCAATCGAGCCAAGCCTGACGCAACAGATTCTTACGTCCTGTCCTGTGTGGATCAGCGTTGATGCGACCGGGTCGATCCGAAGCGACCGTTGCATGCAGAGCACCATGGCCCCTCGTTGGCAACTTGATGCAGATGGCAACTCCTATCTCTACTCGGAGCCTCACATGGCGACAGAGGAGCGCTTCCCTGAGCGGATCATGGACACAGGATCAGGAGAAGCCATCGCGATGAAGGAGCTTTGGAAGGACAGAACGAACTTGAGACGGCGCGTCTTTGGCTACATGCAATCCTGCTCCTCAGGTCCGGCACCGGACCTGGGAGACGGACTTTTCTGGTTCACGAGTTGCGGTCTGGTTGGTGTTGCACCTGCGTCAGGCGATGTGGTCAAGAGCTTTCCACTAAGGTCCGGAAGCACTGGACGCTTGGTGTTGGGGAGCGCCGCGGGCGACTGGGTCGCCGAAGAGACTCGTGATCCAACAGACCAGAGGGAAGTTCTTCGCATTCATCGTCTTTCCACCGGGGAAACTGCATTTCAGGTGGAACGAAAAGCCGGTACTCAGGCACTGGCACGCACGGCTCAAGGCAGGCTGCTCGCGATGACGGTTACGGGTGCTTCGCCGGGCCGTTACGTCGATGTCTGGCGCATGGATTCCGGCAAGCACGTCTCACGTCTCGGCGTTCCTGAGGGAATCGCATTGAAATCCCTTGCATTCAATCGAGCCGGGACGGAGCTGTGGGTTCATGCACATCGACTCGCAGGTGAGGAAGCCGGCGTACTTATCTGGCCCGTGCCGGAATCATTGCAGGACGGCGCTGACGAAAACTGGAGCCCTGACGAGGCCGTAGTAAAGAAACACTAGCCAGTCCGATCCATCCACGCACTAGTCTCTGCAGAAGCCCATACTCCAAGCATTCGTGTCGACCAAGGTCGACACCTACCAGAGCAGAATCAGGGCCAGAGCCCGTTGCGCAGCAACGGGATCCGACCCCGTGCAGTTCCGGCAGACCGCGGGAAACTGTCGGGGGTGGGGCGGTGTGGGCTTGCAGGACCGCAGGCGCCATGGATGGCGCCTACGAGCCCCCAGGGATGGGTTTACGGCGTGTCCTGCAAGCCCACACCGCCCCGCCCAGCTCTCAGCAAACCAGCTTTTGACGTTGAGGGTGCCGGCCAGCGGCCGGCACTACCGCTTCGGCGGGTGCAGGGCGCAGCCCTGCCGGGAACCCTCCCCCCTTCAGCAAGCCTCAGCCACCGCAGTGCGCGGACGCCCCAGCCATGCCAGCAGCAGGCCCGATGCCGCCAGCAGGCCACCAGCCACCGGAATCGCCGCATAACCCAGCCCCGAGCTGATCACCGCACCGCCCAGCGCCGCACCCACGGCATTGCCCAGGTTGAACGCACCCACGTTGATCGACGATGCCAGACCCGGCGCCTCGCTGGCCGCCTGCATCACCCGGATCTGCAGCGGCGGCACGATCGCAAAGGTTGCCGCGCCGAACAGCAGCACGCCCAGCGCCGCAGTAGCATGGTGCATGAAGGCCAACGGCAGCACGAACATCAGCACCGCCAAAGCGGCCAACAGGATGCGGGTGGCGCCATCCAGCGACCAGTCAGCCATGCGCCCGCCGATGCCGTTGCCGAAGGTGAAGCCGATACCGATCAGGGCCAGCGACATCGCAATGAAGGCGTTGGAGGCACCGGTCAACTCGGTCAGCACCGGCGCCACGTAGGTGTAGAGGGTGAACATCGCGCCCGCGCCGAGGACCGTGGTGCCCATCGCCAGCAACACCTGCGGCTGCAGGATCGCCTTCAGTTCGCGGCGCACGTCCGGGCGCGGACCCGGCGCAGACGCCGGCAGCGCGAAGCCCAGCGCGGTGATCGCGACCAGGCCCAGCACCGCCGTACCGGCGAAGGACAGGCGCCAGCCCAATTGCTGGCCCACCCAGGTGGCCAGCGGCACGCCGCCAATGTTGGCGATGGTCAGGCCCATGAACATGGTGGCCACGGCAGCAGCCTGCTTGTCCTTAGGCACAAGGCTGGCGGCGACCACCGCACCGATGCCGAAGAAGGCACCGTGATTGAGGCTGGTGACCAGACGCGACAGCAGCAGCAGGCCGTAGTTCGGGGCCAGTGCCGAGAGCAGGTTGCCAACCACGAAAATCGACATCAGCAGCATCAGCGCGGTGCGCTTGCCGAACCGTCCCATCAGCAGCGTCATCACCGGGGCCCCCAGCATCACGCCCACGGCGTAGGCGGTGATCAGCATGCCGGCGGTGGGAATGCCCACGCCCACGCCGTCGGCGATGACTGGCAACAGGCCCATCGGCGCAAACTCGGTGGTTCCGATGGCGAAGGCGCCGACGGCAAGCGCCAGCAAGGCGGCTCTGGAATTCATGGGAGGGTTTCCTGGGGGCGGGAATCGGGAGTGCGTAGCCTGCGCGCTCTGCTGTTCCGGATTAAGCCTCGCCCTGGGAAAACACTGTTGATCCTGGTTCACAAGTGGATGCCGGAATTCCGCTGCGAGTGCCAAAACCGCGGTTCCGGTGTAGAGCCGAGCCCATGCTCGGCTGCTTCCTGCCGGTCAGCCGAGCATGGGCTCGGGCTCTACAAGGCAGAACGAAGAACCCCCGGCGTTGGCCGGGGGTTCGGGGTCATGCGCTTACCAGTCGCCGGCACCCGGCACGTGGTGTTCGCGGGCGCGGCGGCGCATCAGCAGGTTCAGCCACTCCACCAGCACCGAGAAGCCCATCGCGGCGTAGATGTAGGGCTTGGGCACGTGCACGTCCAGGCCGTCCAGGATCAGCACCGCACCGATCATCAGGATGAAGGCCAGGGCCAGCATCTTCACGGTCGGGTTGGCGTCGATGAAGCGGCCCAGCGGGTTGGCGGCCAGCAGCATCACCAGCACCGACAGCAGGATGGCGGCCACCATCACCGGGATGTGGTCGGCGATGCCGACGGCGGTGATCACCGAGTCCAGCGAGAACACGATGTCGATCACCGCGATCTGGGCGATCACGTAGCCGAACACGGCCGACGCCTTGGTGGTGCTGGGGTCTTCGTCCTCGCCACCGCTGATCAGTTCCTTGATCTCCATGCAGCCCTTGATGATCAGGAACAGGCCACCGACGATCAGCACCAGGTCGCGGATGGAGATGCCCATGCCGGCCACGGTGAACAGGTTGGCCGCCATGTGCGCCAGGTAGGCCAGCGACACCAGCAGGCCGATGCGGGTGATGCAGGCCACCGCGATGCCGAGCTTGCGTGCGAACGGACGCCGCTCTTCCGGCAGCTTGCTGACCGCGATGGAAATGAACACCAGGTTGTCGATGCCGAGCACGATTTCCAGCGCGCTGAGCGTGAACAGGGTCACCCAGGCATTGGGGTCGGCGAGGAACTCAAAGGACATGGAAACTCTTCAAGGCAGTGGGGGAATGGGGTTTCAGCCGTAATTGCCGGCCATTGCATGCGGGACCACGACCAGCGCCCAGCACAGAAGCACGTTCATCATCAGCACGAACACCGCCGCCGAGCCCATGTCCTTGGCGCGGCCGGCCAGCTCATGGATCTCGCTGCCGTAACGTTCGATCACCGCTTCGATGGCCGAGTTGGCCAGTTCCATTGCCAGCACCAGCAGCATCGAGCCGATCAGCAGCGCGCGCTCGACCGGGGTCTGGCCCAGCCAGATCGCGACCGGGGTCAGCAGGATCAGCAGGTAGACCTCCAGCCGGAACGAGGACTCATGCAGCCAGGCGGCGCGCAGGCCCTGCCAGGACCAGCGGGCGGCCTGGAAGATGCGGCGCGGGCCGCGGGGCAGATGGCCGAACTGATCAGCCACGGGTGGCACATCCAGCAACAGGGGCGCGGCGCAGCGACCGCTCAGACGCACGGCAGGGAATCATGGGTGCACAGGGATAGGCAGATGGCCGCCATTTTGCCACAAGGCCGCCAGCCGCATCCCGGCACCGGCCCGGTGAATGGACTGCCAGGGGCAAGCCCCGGCCCGCCCCAGCTTCTATGATGGCTGTCCCCTTCCCTGCTGGAGCGCCTGATGTCCCGTCGCCGTACCTGCCTGCTGATGCTGGGCCTGCTGACCGTCGCCCCCCTGGCCCAGGCGCTGAGCCCGACCAAGCCGCCGCGCGTGCCCGAGCAGGTCTCCAACGTGGCCTGGGCCGGCGACATGGCCCGCTTCGCCAGCGCCGACCAGGCCAACCCGCCGCCACGGGGCGGCATCGAATTCATCGGCAGCTCCTCGATCCGCATGTGGGAAGGCCTGGCAGCCGACTTCCCCGGCCAGCCGGTGTTCAACCGTGGCTTCGGTGGTTCGGAAGTGCGCGACAGCACCTGGTATGCCGACCGCATCGTAGTGCCGTATGCGCCGTGCAAGGTGTTCTTCTACGCCGGTGACAACGACCTCAACAGCGGCCGCAGCGCCGTGCAGGTGCGCGACGATGTGGTTGCCTTCGTGCAGCGCGTGCACCGCGACCTGCCGAAGACCAGGGTCGAGTACCTGTCGATCAAGCCGAGCCCATCGCGTGCGCATCTGCTGCCGGCGATCAACGAGGCCAACGCGCTGATCAAGGCCGCCCTGGCCAAGCTGCCCAACACCGGTTTCACCGACGTCTACACACCCATGCTCGGCACCGATGGCCAGCCGGATGCGTCGCTGTTCCGCGAGGACATGCTGCACATGACCCCGGCCGGCTATGACATCTGGACCAAGGCACTGGCGCCGAAGGTCAACTGCAACTGAGGCACTGCGGACGCCGGGCATGGCCCGGCGCTACCGCAACCCCATCCACGCATGGCGTGGATCTACTGCGGATCGCGGGAATCTGTCGAAGGCGGGGCGGTAGATGCCAACCTTGGTTGGCATGGGGACCCGCGTGAATCCTGTTGAAAGCGCCGACCAAGGTCGGCATCTACCGAGTCAGCAGGTGCCGCCTCAGCGGAAGATCACCGTGGCCTGGGTGCCCTGGCCCGGCTCGCTGGCCAGACTGACCTTCCAGCCGAAGCGGTCGCACAGCCGGCGCACGATCGACAGGCCCAGGCCGGTGCCCTGCGGACGGCTCGGCTCGGCACGGTAGAACGGCTCGAAGGCCCGCGACAGCGCGTCGGCCGACATGCCGATACCGGTATCGCGCACCACCACCCGGTCGTTGTGCACCTGCACGTCGATGCGCCCTTCGTCGGTGTAGCTGCAGGCGTTGCGCACCAGGTTGCTGACCACCACCTGCAGCACCCGCGGCGGCGCATGCAGCTGCACCGGGCCATCGCTGTGCAGGTGCACCGACACCGGGCGCGTACCCAGCAGTTCGTTGGCGTTGTCCACTTCATAGCGGACGATGTCGTTGACGTCGAACAGCTCGACCTGGGGCTCGACGTCGGCCTCGCGTGCCAGGATCAGGAAGGCATCGATCACCGCCTCCATGTCACGGCCTGCACGCTGGATGCGCTGCAGGCTGCGGCGCAGGCGCGGCTCCAGGCTGTCATCGCCCAGTGCCATGTCGCTGGCGACGCGGATGACGGTCAGCGGTGTGCGCAGTTCATGGCTGGCGTCGCGGGTGAAATTGCGCTCGCGCGCCACATGCGCGCTGACCCGGTTGGCCAGCGAATGCAGTGCGGCCGCCAGCTGCCGGGTCTCGCCCTGCATGTCCGCCGGCAGCTTGTTCGGTTCCAGGTCGGCCGCCTCCGGGTGGCCCGGATCCCAGCGTGAGACGCGCCGCGCCAGCCAGTTCACCGGCGACACCAGGCGCTTGGAGGCCCGATAGGTCACCCAGCTGGCGCCATACACCGCCAGCAGGGTCAGCAGCACCGGCACGATGCCGAACCAGAACGCCAGCATCTCCGCGCGCGAACGCAGGAACACCAGGTAAAGGCGGCCGGCCGGGCGTACATCGACCAGCACCAGCTGGTCGTCCTTGGGCAGTTCGTGGAAGCCGGGCTCCAGGTTGCGCAGGTTGGCCGGCAACGACAGGGCCGACTGCCCGCTTTCCAGCAGGTAGCCACGGATGTTCTGGGTGTTGGGTGGGGGCTGCACCGGCGAGGCCTCGTGCAGCGTCCAGAAGTACGCTGCCTCCTCGCGCAGGGCGGCGCCAACCAGGCTGTGCTTGATCACCAGCGAGACCAGCCACGCACCCAGCAGGATGCCCAGGCTGGCCAGCACTGCCTGCAGGATGAAAGCGATACGGATCTTGCGCGGCAGGCCGTGCGGCATTGCGGGGTCCCGGTCAGAGCGCTGCGATTATAGGCAGCGCACTGCGCCGTGCGGATGCATGGGCGATGACCGGTGGCAGCACCATCCGGTCATCCCCCGCCCTCCGTGGCCGCATCCCGGCCCGGCCTGCGGCTGCACCGGCGCGGGCCTGCTCAGGCCATCGGCTGGGCGATGTCGGCAATGCGGTAGCCGGCACTCTGCACGGTATGCAGCAGCGGACGGTCGAACGGCTTGTCGATGATCTTGCGCAGGTTGTACAGATGGCTGCGCAGGGTGTCCGAATCCGGCAGGCCGTTGCCCCAGATCTCGCGTTCGATCTCCTGGCGGGTGACCACGCGCGGCGATTCGCGCATCAGGATGGTCAGCAGGCGCAGGCCGATCGGCGACAGCTGCAGCTCGGTACCGGCACGGGTGGCACGCATGCTGACCGGATCAAGCACCAGGTCGGCGACCTTCAGTACTTCCGACCCCACCTGGCGACGTTCGCGGCGGATCAGCGCGCGCAGGCGGGCTTCCAGCTCCTGGATCGCGAACGGCTTGGTCAGGTAGTCATCGGCGCCGAAACCGAGGCCGGTGAGCTTGTCGTCCAGCGTGTCGCGTGCCGTGAGCATCAGCACCGGGGTGGACTTGCGCGCATCGTTGCGCAGGCGACGGCACACTTCGATGCCATCCAGGCGCGGCAACATCAAGTCGAGCACCACGACGTCATAGCTGTTCTCCGCCGCAAGGCGGTAGCCATCCAGGCCGTCCTGTGCATAGTCGACTTCGAAGCCGCGACCTTCCAGGTATTCCCCGATCATCTCGGAGATGTTGCGGTTGTCTTCGACCACCAGCACCAAGCCGGAGGTCTCCTTCGTCTGACGCATGTGATTCCCTCTAACTTCAGCTTTGTGAAACATGCCGGATCGACGGTGGACGCGATGTGAAGTTCCGTCAAGAGGGAAGTAAATCGTTCAGAGCAGGGGGCGCAGCAGCGGCCAGACGTTGTCCAGCACCTTCGGCTGCGCCTGTGCGGTCGGGTGCAGGCCATCGGCCTGCATCATGCCCGGCTGCAGGGCCACGCCCTCCAGCAGGAACGGCAGCAGCGGCACCTTGTACTGCGTGGCCAGCGCCTTGTAGGCGGCCGCCAGGCGCTGGCGGTAGGCCGGGCCGTAATTGGGCGGCACGTCGATGCCCAGCAGCAGCACCTTGGCACCGGCCTTCTGGCTGGCCTGCACCATCTTTTCCAGGTTGCCCTGCACCTGCGCCGGGGTCAGCCCACGCAGCGCGTCATTGCCACCGAGGGCAATCACCACCACGGTCGGTTTTTCCTTGGCCAGCAGGCCCGGCAGGCGGGTCAGCGCGCCGGCGGTGGTCTCCCCGCTCATACTGGCGTTGACGATGCGCGCCGGCGTTTTCGACTGCTGCCTGACCCGCTGCTGCAGCAGGCTGACCCAGCCGGCGTCGGCGGGGATATTGTGGGCTGCACTGAGGCTGTCGCCGAGCACCAGCACGGTACCGGCCGGACCTTTGGCACAGGCCAGCCCCGGCAACAGCAGGAACGCTAGCAGCAGCATCATCATCGCGCCGGCTTGCCGGCTCCATCCCGTCTTGCGCATTGGAGTCTCCTCATCGACAGCCTGTCCCCCCGCAGCGCGCCCGTCGCCATCGCCGTCGACCAGGTCGGCAAGTCCGTGCAGGGCCCGGAGGGTGAAGTCCACATACTGGACAACATCACCCTGACCGTCCATGAAGGCACCAGCGTGGCCATCGTCGGTGCTTCAGGTTCCGGCAAGACCACCCTGCTCGGCCTGCTGGCCGGGCTGGACCTGCCCAGCCGCGGCCGCATCAGCCTGGCCGGGCACGACCTGGGAAACCTTGACGAGGAAGCACGCGCCCAGCTGCGCGCACGCGAGGTCGGTTTCGTGTTCCAGAGCTTCCACCTGCTGCCGGCACTGACCGCCGCCGAGAACGTCGCGCTGCCACTGGAGCTGGCCGGACGCGAGGACCGCGCGCGGGTGGACGAGGTGCTGGCCCAGGTGGGCCTGGCCCATCGCGCCCGCCACTACCCGCGGCAGTTGTCCGGCGGTGAACAGCAACGCGTGGCACTGGCGCGTGCCTTCGTCACCCGCCCACGCATCCTGTTTGCCGACGAACCGACCGGCTCGCTGGACCACACCACCGGCCAGCACATCAGCGACCTGCTGTTCGAGTTGAACGCCGGCAGCGGCACCACCCTGGTGCTGGTCACCCATGACCTGCGTCTGGCCCAGCGCTGCCAGTACATCCATCGCATCGACGACGGCCGCCTGCTGCCGGTTGAACATGGGGCCCAGGCATGAACCTGCTGCGGCATGCGTGGCGCGCGCTGCGTCGCGAGGCCCTGGCCGGCGACCTGCTGACCGTGTTCGCCGCGCTGGTACTGGGCGTGGCGGTGATGACCGCAGTCGGTACGCTGGTGAACCGGGTCAACCTGGCACTGACCGGCAGCGCAGCGGAAATGCTCGGCGGTGACCTCGGCATTGCCGGGCGCGATGACCCGCCGCAGGCGTTCGCCGATGAGGCACAACGGCGCGGACTGGCCTTCACCCGTATCGCCAGCTTCGGCAGCGTGCTGTTCAACGGTGATGCCAGCCAGATGGCCAGCATCAAGGCGGTGCAGGCGGGCTATCCACTGCGCGGCACGCTGTGGGTGCGCAGCACGCCCGGTGGCGCGCTGATCGCCGAGGCCGGCATGCCACCCAAGGGCCAGGCCTATGCCGACCCGCGCCTGCTGCAGGGGCTGGGGCTGAAGACCGGCGATGACCTCGAATTCGGCGCAGGCACACTGCGCATCGCCGGCATCATCGAGGCCGAACCGGACACCGGTGGCGACCTGCTGACGCTCTCGCCGACCCTGCTGGTCAACCGCGCCGATGTTGAGGGCACCGGCCTGCTCGGCCCCGGCAGCCGCATCAACTATCGGCTGATGTTTGCAGGACCGCCCGGGCAGGTCGCGTCCCTGCGTGAGTGGCTGCTGCCACAAGTGAAGGGCCTGCGCCTGCTGAGCGTGGATGACACCCAGCGCGGCGTGCGCCAGGCCTTCGATCTGGCCGGCCGCTTCCTCGGCCTGAGCGCGCTGCTGGCAGTACTGCTGGCCGGCGTGGCGACCGCGCTGGCGGCCAACCGTTTTGCCCTGCGCCGTATCGACCAGGTGGCGATCCTGCGCTGCCTGGGTGCGCGCCAGCGCGACATACTGCTCGGCCTGGCACTGCAGCTGCTGATGCTGGCAGTGCCGGCCTGCGCGCTTGGCATCGGCCTGGGCATGGCCGCGCAGGAAGGGCTGGTGCAGGTGCTGGGCAGCCTGGTGCCGCAGCGCCTGCCGCTGCCGGAAGCGATGCCGGCGCTGACCGGTGCCGGCATCGGTCTGTTGCTGCTGTTCGGCTTCGGCCTGCCACCGCTGCTGCGCCTGCGCGGGGTGCCGCCGATGCGCGTGCTCAACCGTTCCTTCGCCTCCCTGCCGCCGGCCTCGCTGCTGGCCTATGTGGCCGCGCTGGGGGCGAGCCTGTTGCTGGCGGTGCAGGTCACCGGTGACCTCAAGCTGGCGCTGTGGGTGCTGGGTGGTCTGGCCGCGCTGGCGGTGGCGGCCGGGGTGGTCGGCTTCGTGCTGCTGCAGTTGCTGCGCGGCCTGCAGCATCGCCTGCATGGCAACTGGCGACTGGGCCTGGCCGCACTGACCCGGCGCCGCCTGCTGGCGGTGATGCAGCTGGTCGGGCTGTCGCTGTCGCTGTGCGCGCTGTTGCTGCTGGCGGTGACCGGCCCCGGCCTGCTGCAGCAGTGGCGCGAGCGGCTGCCCGCGGACACGCCGAACTACTTCCTGATCAACATCCAGCCCGAACAGCGCGACAGTGTGCTGGCAACGCTGCGCGGGCTGGGTGCCAACGACGCCAGCATCGAACCGATGGCCACCGGGCGCCTGATCGCCATCAACGGCAAGCCGCCGCTGCGCGTGGACCGCGAGCCGGGTCAGGACGGGCAACCGGCGCAGGGCGGCCAGCGCGACGACGATGACGAGAACCGGCCGCTGAACTTCAGTTGGCGCAGCAGCTTCCCGCCGGCCAATGCGCTGGTCAATGGCACGTTCTGGAAGGCCGACAGCACCGCACCGGAAGCCTCGGTGGAGATCGGCTGGGCCAAACGCTACGGCGTGTATCCCGGCGACCGCATCACCATTGCGGTGGGCGAGCAGGAGCGCGAATTCACCGTCACCAGCGTGCGCAAGGCGGACTGGAACACCTTCCGCCCCAACTTCTTCGTGCTGTTGAACCCGAATGCCGTGGGTGACACCCCGCACAACCTGCTGTCGGCATTCCATCTGCCTGCCGGCAAGGCGGCCGGGCTGGGCGAGCTGGTGCGTGCGCAACCGAACCTGTCGCTGCTGGACGTGGATGCGGTGATCTCGCAGGTGCGCGATGTGATGGAGCGGGTGGCGCAGGCGGTGCAGCTGGTGATGGTGTTCAGCCTGCTGGCAGGTGTGCTGGTGCTGCTGGCCGCGCTGCAGGCCACGGCCGGCGAGCGCCGCTACGACAGCGCGGTGCTGCGCACGCTGGGCGCGACCCGTCGCCAGCTGCGCGGTGCGGTGCTGGTTGAGTTTGGTGCACTGGGCACGCTGGCCGCGTTGCTTGCGGTGGGTGCGGCCGCCGCCATCGGCGTGGCGGTCTCGCAGAAGGTGTTCGAGCTGCCGTTGCTGCCACCCTGGCCGGGACTGCTGCTGGGCGGCGTGGCCGGCATCGGATTGAGCCTGCTGGCCGGCTGGTGGGGCACGCGGCGCATCCTGCATACCTCGCCGGCGCTGGCCCTGCGCGAAGCCTGACGCGGTTGTGACTCACACGGGTGGGACGGGCGGTATGCTGCGCGCCCCACCCGATCAGATCGTCCGGAAACGCGGAACGTTGCTCCCGCGCTCCCGATGTTCAAGGAACGAAGATGAAATACTGCGTCTGTCTGCGCGCCCTCCTGGCCAGTTCCCCGCTGCTCGCCGCGGTGCTGCCCGCAGGCGCCCGCGCGGCGGATGGCTATGTTCCTGACGCGGTTCAGACCTTCGTGCTGGAAACAGTGCTGGCCGACGAGGTGCGCGCCTTCCACGAAGGCCATCAGACCTATCTGGTTCCGGCCGGCGTGTCACGCACGCGCAGCGATGCCGACGTGGTGGCCGACCTGCGTGCGGAATTCAATCGGTTCTACCAGGGCCAACCGAAGCCAAGGAAGGAAGTGGCGCACATGGCGATCCTGGTGGCGCAGACCGCGCTGCTGCTGCCGGACCGGAGCGCCTGCAGCACGGATCGGGTGCGTTGCCACGAAGCTGTCATGGGCGTCCGTACCCGCGATGACGAGGCGAGCCTGCAGGCCACCCTGCGTGCTTTCCAGGACGCCGGGCTGGACCTGACCACCTTGAGTGGGCCGGCGTCCTGAGTGCAGGGCATCCACGCATGGCGTGGATCTACTGGGCTTTTTCCACGTACTTGGCGAACACTTCGTCGATCTGCTTGTCCTTCACCTTCTTGCCGGACTGGATTTCTTCGGCCTGGGTGAACAGCGGAATGATCATCGCCATGCCGTCGATCCTGGTCTTCAGGTGCACGCCCGGGGCCTGGGTCAGGAAACCGTCCCAGCGCTGGCGCACCTTGGCCCAGTAACCGGCAGTAGCCTTCCAGTAGTCGCGCGCCGGGGTGAAGTCGACCTCGGTGGTCTTCACGTAGTCGTTGAAGCCGAACTCGCGTGCGATCTCCACCTGGCTGCCGTCGGCGTTGCGCTGCACCTTGGTGTTGAACTGTTCGTGGGTCCAGCCGTTCGGGGTCAGCGTGTGGCGGTTGATCACGGCCAGCGCGTTGTAGTCGCTGCGCTTGGTGTACTCACGGCGCGGCAGCGGGCGCCAGCTCAGGTCGCTGGTCCAGCTCGGCACGTTGTTGGTGTAGCTCCAGGTGCCGGTGCCGCAGTAGCGTGGCGCGTCGCTCACTTCGTACACGCACTGGGTCCAGGCTCCCTGGTTCACCGCCGCCGGAATGCTGCGCACCTTCCAGGTCTGGTCTGCACTGAACTCGAAACGGTTCGGTGCTTCATACACCCAGTCCTGGCGCCAGTGCTTGGTGATGTGGCCGCTCTTCTCGTCCAGCAGCAGGTGCTGCAGCACGATGCGCTTCGGCGTGTCCTCGACCACGATGACCACTTCGCTGCCACCGCTGCGCATCGCCGGTGCACGCTCGTAGCCCGGCTTCAGCAGCACGGTCTCGTCGAACGCGAAGTCCACGGTGTACTCACCCTGCATGGCAAGGATGCTGTCGTGGTCGCGGGCGATATCGGAGGGCTGCGCGCTGGCCACGCCGCTGGCGGCGAGCAGCAGCATGGCGCTGGCTGTCTGGAGCTTCATCGGGGTCTTCCTTCGGGGTTGCAGATTCATTGAGCGGCCATCCGTGGCCAACGGGCGTTCCATCAGGAGATGGGTCACAGGCGGATCAGCGGCAGGTCGCCGGGAATCCGTGGCGCTTGGCGCCGGGCGGCGTCGGCACAACAACAGTCGTCGATTGCCAGTTCGCCTTCAGCGTTTTCCAGGCGTGCGATGCGGCGCGCGGTGGCCGCGCCCAGCGAGGACAGGGTCGACAGGCTGGCCGCCAGGGTGCGCCCGTCGTCGGCGGCATGCAGGCGCAGCGCGCACAGGCGCCAGCGCTGGCCACCGAGATGGCCGGCCAGGCGCCGCCACAGTCGTTCGCCGACGCTGCCATCGCTGTCGTGTTCCGGTCCCGGCGGCAGCGCCGCGACCAGGCGGTCCCAGGCCAGGAAGTCGCTGTCGGGCAGCAGGTACAAACGCCACACGCAGCGGCCGCGGCCATCGAGGAAACACAGGCTCTCGCGCAGGCCTTCACTGTCCACGCCCTGGCAGGCGTGCACGCGTACGGCCTGGCGCCAGCCACCCAGCTCGTTGCCGTCGGCGTGGTACAGGCACAACACGGTGCCGAGCGTGGCCAGCTGTGCCGGGGTCGGCCAGGCCGCGCTGTGCGGCGCGGCGATGGAGTCATTCCTGCGTGCGGACAGTGCTCGGCTCATGAGGTCACCAGGAAACGGCAAGGCTGGCGGAGAAGGTGCGGCCCGGGCTGCTGAAACGATCGCTCAGTGCGCGATTGGTGATCAGGCTCGGGGTGATCGACGACCATTCGATGTAGCGCTTGTCGGCCAGGTTGAACACGCCGACATTGAAGGTTGCACCCGGTGCGAAGTTCCAGTGCGCCATCAGGTCGAGCACGCCATAGCCGGCCGGCTGGTAGACGAAGGGTGCCGGTGCGTTCGGATTGGTCTGCGCAGCAGGCGGCGGCAGGCGCTTCTTGCGCTGTACGAAGGTGCCGGCCAGTTCGACGCCCCAGGTATCGGTGTCGTACATCAGGCCCAGCGTGCCGCGAAGCGGATCGACCGAGGCCAGCGGCTCGTCATCGGTCCGGTTGTCACCACGCGACCATGCCAACGCACTGCGCAGCGCCCAGCCCTTCAGCGCCGGGCTGAGCTCGCCGAACTCGATGCCGGCCTTCATTTCCGCGCCATAGATGCGTGCTTCGGCGATGTTCTGCGACTGGAACACGGTCAAACCCTGTGCGTTGCGGCCGGTATCGACGTTGGACTGGATGAAATCCTTGTAGTCGTTGTAGTAGCCGCTGACGCTGACGTACGCCGCCGGCGCGATGAAGCGCAGGCCCAGTTCGTAGCCGTCGCTGGTTTCGGGCTTCAGGTCCGGATTGGCGATGGCGGTATAGCGGAAGGCGACATTGGTCAGGCCGATGTTGACGTCGTTGTACGGCGGCGATCGGAAGCCACGCGCATAACCGGCGAACAACGACCACTGGTCGGTGAAGCGCCAGACCATGCCCAGCTTCGGCGACACGCTGGTCTTCTTCAACTGCGCCACGGCCGTGGTCGGGTTGTCTTCGGCGAAGATGCTGTCCACTTCCGGCTTCAGCTCGTAGCGGTCCACGCGCACGCCCGGCACCAGCGACAGCTTGCCGTCGGCCAGGCGCATCTCATCCTGTGCATACAGGCCCAGCTCGGTGGTCTTGCTGATCGGGAAGTCACGCACCGGGAAGGTGTCCGGCAGCACCGTGTTGCTGACCACGCCCGCCTTGCTGACCTGGTAGCCGTCGCGCTTCTGGCGGATCTCGGTACGGGTGCCTTCGAAACCGTAGGTCACTGCGTGCTCGACGCTGCCGGTGGTGAACGCCTTGTTGAACTGCGCCTGCAGGCCATAGGCATGCTGGTCGAAGGAGAACACGCGGTGGCGGCGGGTGCCGTCGGTGCGCGTTTCGTCGGTCTGCTGCCGGGTTTCGCTGTTCTGCGCGTACACCTGCCAGTGCAGGCTGTCGGCGAACGGCTGGTCCAGCGCATCCATTTCGTGGGCGAAGGACACTCGATTGCGCTTCTGGGTGTCGTGGGACTTCATGCCAGTGGCCGCAGCCGTCGCGCCGGGACGCGGCGCAACACTGGCAATCGCCGACAGCACATTGGTATCGGTGGTGTCTTCGTTGCCTTCCACGGTCAGGCGGAAGCGCTGGTCCTCGCTCGGTGCATAGACCAGCTTGCTGAGCAGGCTGCGGCCGTCGCGATCCTGCGGATTGGACGCGGTGCGGGTGTCGTTGTCGCTGCGCACCGTGCCCTTGTTGTCGGTTTCCTGGCCCTGGTGGTGGTTGACGTTGACCAGGCCGCTCCAATGGTCACCACCAAAGGCCGCCGTGGCACCGCCAAGCAGGCCCTTCCACTCACCGTCGTAGCCGAACTTCAGGCCGAAGTAGCTGTTCTTGCCGTCCTTGAGGTAGTCGGCCGGGTCCTTGGTCACGAACGCGACCACGCCGCCCAGTGCATCGGAGCCGTACAGCGAGCTGGCCGGGCCACGCACGATCTCGACCCGCTTGAGCGTATCGAGGTCGGTGAAGTTGCGGTTGGAACTGGCGAACGAACCGATGTCGAACCGGGTCGGCATGACGATGCCGTCGGTCTGGATGCGCACGCGGTTGCCGTCCAGGCCACGGATGCGGAAACCATCCAGGCCGAAGCGGGTCGCGCTGCGGGTGACCGACAGGCCCGGTTCGTAGCGCACCAGATCCTTGATGTCCTGCACCAGATGCCGGTCCATCTGCTCACGGTCGATGACGTCCACGGTGGCCGCCACGTCGCTCACGGCCCGCTCGGTGCGGGTGGCGGTGACCTGCACCCGATCGAATTCGCGCGCATCGGGCGCGGCAGTGGCAGCAGCGTGGGCGGACAGCGGCAGCGCCATCCAGACAGCAAGGCAAAGGGCGGTATGGCGGGTCATCGGGTTCGGTCGGTCAGGCAGGGGAACCCCCGGTTACCGGCACACCCGGAAGGTGCACGCGGTAGACCGAGGGGGAGAGAGCAGGAGCGGACGGGTCGCCCACCCTGTCGGCGCTGCCGGCAGGAGGGAGGGAGGCGGGCGACCAGGCCGCGATTACTTGGTCAGGATCAGCTTGTCGTTGCTGGTGTGCCGCAGGCGATAGAAGCGGTCGCCGTGCTGGATCAGGATTTCACGACGGCCCTTGAGCAGGGCTTCGCTGTCGATGACCTCTTCCGGCGGAACGACGCGGACCGGTCGATCGCGGAGGGTCAGCGTTTCGGGGCGCAGCAGTACAGGTTGAGCATTCATGAGCATCTGGACTCGTGCGAGGGACGAGTTAAATGATAATGATTCTCAGTTGACAATCAACAACCATTCTCAATTTCATTGATGAGATTAATGATCGAATCCGGAAATTCGATAGACATCATCAATCAAAAGATTGGTGCGACCCCTTTGTAGAGTCGAGATCCTATGTTCGTGGTCAAGCCTGCTGGAAGCAGGCTTGACCGACCTTCAGCATGGCCGGATCGAAGTCTCGGCCGCTTTTGAACACGCCCCAGGCGATCCTGGCCAGCTTCCTTGCCAGAATGTTGAAGACGGCGGTGCTGGGGTGACCGCGTTTTGACAGCTCGTCGTAGAGCGGTTGCCCCCGGCGACACCGCTTGAGCCCCATTGCAGCCATGTAGAGCATCTGGCGCAGCATCGGTGCGCCCTGTTTGGACAGCCGACGTCGTCCAGTTCTGCCGCCAGACTCGTTGGGCCGGGGATCCAGGCCGGTGCAGGCAATCCATGCGTTGGCGTTGGCCAACGGCCAGCGCGTCATGTAGTAAATCAGGTGGGACGCGACGGCAGGGCCGATACCCGGGATGGTCAGCAGGCGCTTGTAGAGCGCGCCATGCTCTCCATCGCGGCCCAAGCGCTGCAGTTCGCTTTCCAGCTCGGACAGCGTCCCAGCCAGAGCGCAGAACAGATCAGACAGCTCCCCAGGGTCACTTTTGCTTACCCCGAAGGATTGCTCCAAGCGCGCGCGCGTCTCCACCAGCGCTCGCCGCTTGCGCAGCAAATCGTGCATCTGCTGCTGCTCGTCAGTACGCGGTACGTATTCACGCAGGCGGTCGCTCTCCTTCTTCACATAGCGGGCGATCGCTTGGGCATCCATGGCATCTGTCTTGCCGCGCGAGCCCGTCGCCCGAGCGTAGTTCTTGATCAGCCGTGGATCGATTACATAGACAACGTGGCCCGCCTGGCCAGCCATCCGAGCCAACAACTCGTAGTACCGTCCCGTCGCTTCCATGCCAATCCGGCATCGCTGGGGCAAGGTTTTGAGCCACTTGGCTATCCCGGCCCGGGTGTTGGCGACCCTGTCACCGGCCTTGCGGTCGGCCACCGCCGGCACGAACTCCTTGGAGTCCACGTCCACGCCAATATCGAGAGAATCAGACATTTGTACGGCTCCCAGCTATCTTTAAAGGGCTGGGGTGGTACCGCACCGACGTTAGCTTGCCTACATCGACGATCCCCTTTGGGGGCCGTACGATCCTTTATCGACGTTCGTGTGCGGGATGGGGATCGCTCGACTCGTCTGTCGGCTGGTATCCGCAGATGCATGCTTGACGGTCCCTCCACCCTGGCTCCTACATACAGCGTAGGAGCCGGGAGGAACATACAAGCCATGCTCGAC
>NZ_JBSPUQ010000016.1:0-114854 GCF_056861055.1 Stenotrophomonas sp. 115C5 | reverse complement strand
CCCGCCCGGCCCACCCGCAGGAAGCCAGCTTTCAGCGACCAACCCAACCCACCACGGAGGGGCTCCGCCGTTCGCCGACCCTCGCCGAAGGCGCGCCTCCCGCGCTGCAACATGCCCACGCGCAATCCTGCGCGATCATGGACCCCCGCCCCCGCCAGGACCACGCCATGCAGCAGTACCTGCTTCTGATCTACATCGAGCCTGCCCTGCTGCAGGCCCTGCCCATCGAAGAATTCAACGCGCTGATGCGCGACTGCCTCGCCCACGCCGACCAGCTGCAGGCCGAAGGCACGCTGCTGGCCGCGCAGAAGCTGCAGCCGGTCGACACCGCGCAGACCCTGCGCGTGCGTGATGGCCACAGCCGCGTACTGGATGGCCCGTTCGCCGAAACCCGTGAACTGCTGGCCGGCTTCAACCTGATCGTCGCCCGCGACCGCGACGAAGCCATGCGCATCGCCCGCGACTTCCCTTGGGCACGCTTCGGCAGCATCGAAGTGCGGCCGCTGGAAGACATGGACGCCGAGCGTGAACGCTGCGGCGCCCCGGCTGCCGCTATGGCAGCAGCCGTACCCTGATCTCGCGCGGGCCGATGCCTTCGTTGCCACTGTAGTCGCGCACGCTGGCACGCACGACGTACTCGCCCGGCGGCAGCGCCGCCGGCTGCCAGCGGCCGGTTTCCATCAGGCCATCGCGCACGGTGTTGGTCGCCAGATAGCGGAAACGGGTCACCGCGCTGCCATGCACGGTGATGCCGCTGTCCGGCGCGTAGGCCACGCGCACGGCCTCCCGCTGCGGCGGCATGCGGTTGAACACGATGTTCCAGCGTGGCTGCTCGTAGCCCTGCAGCGGCTGGCCGCCCGCATCGAGGATCTGGTAGCCCACCTGGTACATGCCCAGGCGGCGTCGCGGCAGGTTGTTGTCGACCTGGTCCCAGGCCTCCACCACGATCTGCACACCGCGTCCCTGGCGCGCCACCATCACCACGCCATCGCTGCCTGCGGCCATTGGCTGGTCGGTGTCGTCCAGCAGCGCCACATCGGTGATGCGCGGTGGGAAGTGGTCGGCGTAGTTGTGGAAGCCCAGTGCCACGGCGTTGGTCTCGAAACCACCGGTGCCGACGGCCAGGTGCACGTGCGCCTGGTTGTTGATGCTGCCCAGGCGGTCACCAACGTGGATGCGCATGCCACGACGCACGCGCATCCGCTCCAGCCTGCCCTGCTCGTCGTACAGCGCCTGCCAGCGCGCATCGAACGGTTCATTGCGCGGGGTGCGGCCCACCCGCATGTGGATGTACTTGAGGCGGTCCACCGCCAGGCCTTCGGCCTGCTCGCCCAGGCTCCAGGCCGCCATCGGGCTGCTGATCTTGCCATCGGCGATCGCCAGCACGGTCTGGCCCACATCACCGCGCACGTCGAATCCACCGTGCAGGTGATGGCGACTCTCGCCCTTGAAGTTGCCGCGCACTTCACCCAGTGTGCCGACCACTTCGTGCCAGCCATCCTGCGGCGCCAACGGCCAGCGCCCGCCGGTATCGGGCAAGGCGGCATCGGCGGCCGGGCCGACCAGTGCCGGCGCGGGCAGGTCGCCTACCGGCAGTGGGCGCAGGCGATGCAGACGGTAGCTGGCGGCGTCGGCCACCAGCACGCTGCCATCGGCATCCATCGCCAGGCCACTGGGGCGGGCCAGGCGCGGCAGGCGACCATTGCCGACCAGCGCGATCTGGTGGCCCTGCGGCGTCACCTGCACGATGCGGCCATCCATGTCGCCCACGTACAGCACGCCATCGTGGGTGGTGGCCAGCGACAGCGGCCCATTGATCACGCCACCGGCGGCGACCACGGTGCTGACCGTGCCATCAGCGCCTATGCGGCGTACCGCGTTGTTGAACAGATCGGCCACCAGCAGCGCGCCCTGCGCATCGAAGGCCAGTGCCACCGGCGTATCGAAGCGCGCCGCAGCGCCCACGCCATCGGCCATTCCCGGGCGCTCACCGCCGGCAAGGGTGCGCACGTTGCCATCAGTACCGATCACCCGGATGCGGTCGTTGTAGGTATCGGCCACGTAGACCTGGCCCTGCGCGTCCACTGCGATGCCCATCGGTGCATCGAAGCGCGCCTGCGCGGCTGGTCCATCAACGTGGCCCTGTTCACCACCCGCCAGCGTGGTCACCTGCCCATCGGTGCCGATCCGGCGGATCGCATGGTTGCCGGTGTCGGCCACATACAGGTTGCCCTGCGCGTCGGCGGCAATGCCCGAGGGCGTATTGAAACTGGCCTGCAGTGCCGGGCCATCGACGCGCCCCTCGCCCTGCCCGGCCACCGTTTCAACACGGCCATCGGGAAGGCGGCGACGGATCCGGTTGTTGTCGCCGGCATCGGTGAAATAGACGCTGCCATCGGCACTGCGCAGCAACGCGTACGGATCGGCGAAACGTGCCTGCGCGGCGGCGCCGTCGCGGTTACCCGGGTGGCCATCGCCGGCCAGCGGTTCGATCTGCGCGGTCCACGCCAGCGGCGTGGGAACCGGACCCACCGGTTCAGCCAGCGTATGCAGCGGTGTCTCCCACCAGGTCGCAGCCAATGCCACTACCGTCGCCAACGCTACGCCTGCCGCCATCCATTGCCACCGTGCCATCGTGCTGCGCTGCCTGCCTGCTGCCTGAAGAGGCACCGACAATAGACGCTGAACGCACGATCCGCCATGGCCAATCGTACGGCCAAACGCCAGAGTTCCATCCATCGCGCTTGTTCTCGCTGGCTGCAGCGGGTTCAATGCGGTTCCCACGGATGGAGATCCTCCATGCCCCGCATCGTCCCCCTCGCCGCCCTGCTGATTGCCGCATTGGCCAGTTCATCCGCCACCGCTTCGATCACGGTGGTGCCACAGAAGCCGTCCGTCGCCGCCGATGCAATGCATCAGGCCTATGCCACGCGATGGGATGAGGCCATCCAGCAGTCGCGCAGTGGCAACACGCTGGGCGCGCTGATCGCGATGGAACGGCTGATGGAAGATCCGATGCTGGATGACTTCGATGCCGAACATCGCGGCCGCGCCGCGCAGGTGGCCGGCTGGACCGCGATGGTGCAGAAGAAGCCCGACCAGGCCCGCCGCTACCTGCAGCGCGCTCAGGAAGCACTGCCGGACGATGCGCAGATCCTGCTGACCCTGGTCTCGGTGGAACTGTCCGAGAACCAACCAGCGCCCGCCACGAAGCACCTGGTGCAGGCACTGAAGCATGCCGACGCGCCGTTGCCGGTGGACCGCCACGCGATCAACTACCTGCAGTTCCGCCTGCGGGACCAGCCGCAGCAGCGCATGGAACTGCTGCAGGCGCTGTTCGACAACGGCTGGAAGAGCGGCGGCCTGGAACCCACCGGAATGTGGCTGGCACTGGCCACGCTGCAGGCCGACAACGGCCGTGGCGACGATATTCCCACCACGCTGGCGCGCATCACCGGTCCCGCCGAAATCATCCGCCTGCGCAGTGACAAACGGTTTGACCGCTATGTCGACCGCGCCGATGCCCGCTTCGATCCGGTGCAGGCTGCACAGAAGCACCTCGACGAACTGCGGGTTTCCGGCCTGCTCGACCGGGCGCTGGATGCACGCATGGCCGAGTTCAGCAGCACGCTGCTGATGCTGGACCGCAACGAGGAAGTGCTGGCACTGACCGATGGCATGGCCAGTGCGGCGGCCGAGGGCGAGTCGCCCTCGGCGGCGGAAGCCGAATGGGTGGCGTGGCTGCTCAACAGCCGGCTTACGGCGCTGCGCCGGCTGGGCCGTACCGATGATGCGCTGGCGGCAGCCAAACTGGCCGCACGCATCGGCGCACTGGGCCCGGATGGTGCCGAGCACCAGTTCAACGTCGGCTTCGTGTTCAGTTCGCTGGGCCGCATGCAGGATGCCGCCACCGCGGTGAATGACATGCCGGGCCTGGCCGGATACGGCAAGGCGGCCCAGGCACTGCTGCAGTTCGTTGCCGCCCGTGAACGTGGCGATGCCAAGGCCGAACAGGCCGCGCGTGCAGCGATCCTGGCCCAGGGCGATGACGCGCGCCTGTTCCAGCGCGAGATGCTGCTGGACGAGGGCAATCTCGACGGCGCCGCTGCCGTGCTGATCGAACAGCTGCGCTCACCCGTCGAGCGCGGCGAGACACTGGCCTCCCTGCAGGACATGCGCACCTATCCGTCGCTGCCCGGTGACGTGAAGATCGATGCGGCCTGGCGTGCGCTGAAGCAACGCGCCGACGTGCAGGCCGAGGTTGCCCGCCTGGGCCGCATCGAACGCTACGAACTGGTCAGCACCTCCACCTCGCGCTGAGGAGCTTTTGTGTAGAGCCGAGCCCATGCTCGGCTGCAATTGGCGCAGCCGAGCATGGGCTCGGCTCTACACCGCGCGTACAGCGCCACTGGCCTAGCGCGCCGGCACCTCGGTACGGATGCCCATCGCCTCGCGGTAGCGTGCGTACAGGGCCATCACCTTGTCCACGTAGGCCAGGGTTTCGGCATAGGGCGGCACGCCCTTGTAGCGGGTGACCGCGCCGATGCCGGCGTTGTACGCAGCCGCCGCCAGCGGCCGATCACCGTTGTAGCGACGCAGCAGCGCGCGCATGTAGCGGGCGCCACCATCGATCGACTGCTGGGGCGAGAACGGATCATTCACGCCGTACTCCTGCGCGGTGTCCGGCATCAGCTGCATCACGCCCTGTGCGCCCTTGCTGGACACCGCCAGCGCATCGAAGTTGCTTTCGGCATGGGCAATCGCGCGCAGCCACGCGTCATCGACGCCCGTGGCCTTGGCTGCGGCCTTGAACTGTTTGGCGTGCTGCGCCAGCTGCGGCCTGCCGACCTTGCCCAGGCCTTCGTGGGCCGGCTCACCCGGCGGCGTGGCCATGGTGAACTTCAGGAACACCCGCGAGCCGGGCAGGTTGCGGGTGGAGTAGACCAGCGCGCCATCCTGCTCGCGCTCGTACAGCACGCCACTGAACACGCCCATGTTGCCCCACAGGTTCGGGGTCTGGATGGCGTTGTCGTCGATTTCCTTCGGGGTGCAGCGTGAACCGGGTTCCGGCGCGGTGGCCAGGCTGACGGTGTTGCCCTGCACGCAACGGTAGACGGTGCGCGCGGCAGCCAGCCCGGGCCACAGGCTGGGCAGCAGCAACAGCGCGAGCAGGAGAGGGCGACGGGACATGGCGGCCGGATCATCCGGCCGCGCCCGCTAATGTTGGGTGAATGGGGGCCGGCAGGGCTGCGCCCTGCACCTGCAGAGGCAACGTCAATACCCAGAGCAGCGCTGGGCTGTTGAGGGCTGGTCGGGTAGGTGTGGCCCTCGACAGTTTCCTGCGGCTGACAGTAGATCCACGCCATGCGTGGATGAAGCTGCCTGGAGACGATGGATCAATCGATGTGACGGAACACCTGGATCACTTCGCGGTCCTGCGGCGCACCCAATACCCCACGCCAAGCAGCACGAACCACACCGGGCTGGCGATCAATGCCTGGCGGGTGTCGGCCTGCAGGCTCAGCAGCACCAGCACGGCAGCGAAGAACACCAGGCAGGCCCAGCACATGGCAACGCCGCCGGGCATCTTGAAGATCGAGGCAGCGTGGCGCTCCGGGTAGCGACGGCGATAGGCCATGTAGGCCACCAGGATCAGCGACCAGACGAAGATGAACAGCACCGTCGCCAGCGTCGTCACCAGGGTGAAGGCGGTCACCAGGTTCGGAATCAGGTAGATCAGCAGCGTGCCACCGAGCAGGCACAGGCACGAGAACAGCAGGCCACGGGCCGGCACGGCGGCGCGTGACAGTTTCGACAACCCGCGCGGGGCGTGGCCCTCTTCGGCCAGGCCGTACAGCATGCGGCTGGTGGAGAAGATGCCGCTGTTGGCCGAGGACGTGGCAGAGGTCAGCACCACGAAGTTGATCAGGCTGGCCGCGGCCGGAATACCGGCCAGCACGAACAGCTGCACGAACGGGCTCTTGTCCGGCACCACCTGGCGCCACGGGGTGACGGCCATGATCGCGATCAGCGCCAGTACGTAGAAGATGATGATGCGCACCGGAATCGAATTGATCGCCTTGGGCAGGTTGCGCTCGGGGTCGGCGGTTTCGGCGGCGGTGGTGCCGACCAGCTCGATGCCGACGAAAGCGAACACTGCAATCTGGAAGCCGGCGAAGAAGCCGACCAGGCCCATCGGGAACATGCCGCCGTCATTCCACAGGTTCGACAGCGCCGCGGTATGGCCACTGGGCGAGGTGAAGCCCCATGCCACCAATCCGGCACCGGTGATGATCAGCGCGCAGATCGCCACGATCTTGATCAGCGCGAACCAGAACTCCATCTCGCCGAACAGCTTCACCGTCACCAGGTTCAACGACAGCAGCAGCATCACGCAGGCCAGCGCCGGTTTCCAGGCTTCAAGCCCGGGGAACCAGAATTGTGCGTAGGCAGCGATCGCGATCACATCGGCGATGGCGGTGACGATCCAGCAGAACCAGTAGGTCCATCCACAGAAGAAGCCGGCCCAGGGGCCGAGCAGATCGGTGGAAAAATCGATGAAGGATTTGTACTGCAGGTTGGACAGCAACAGTTCGCCCATCGCGCGCATCACGAAGAACAGCATCGCGCCGATGATCAGGTAGACGAAGACGATGGACGGGCCGGCCAGGCTGATGGTCTTGCCCGACCCCATGAACAGGCCGGTGCCGATGGCACCGCCAATGGCGATCAACTGGAGGTGGCGGTTGGACAGGCTGCGGCGCAGGTGCTCGGGGGGCGTTGCGGGCTCGGTCATGGGCGCGGGCAAAAGGGCGGGCGAAGCGTTCGACGGTAGTCCTCCTCAGGCAGGAGCGCCAGCGCCGGATGAGCCAATCCCGTCAAACTTGGCCGCTTTCATCACAATGTGACCAAATACCGGATTCATCCCATTCCGCCCGGCCCGGCGCCATGCTCAGATAGCCGCACCTGCCCAAGGATCGGCCCGACCATGCGCCCTGCCCTGCCCGCCCCGCTGGAGCCCCGGCCATGAGCCGGCTGCGCGTCATCATTGGTGGCACCGCACTGGCGCTGCTGGCCGCGGCCGTGCCGATCGCGGTGATGGCCTATGCCACCTGGGACCGTGCGGTCAGCGTCGAGCAGCAACGCCTGCGCGACATTGCCGGCCGTGCCCTGCGCCGCGCCGACCAGTCCTACCAGGAAGCACTGGCGGCACTGCAGTCGGCCGAGGTCGGCGCCCACAACGCCTGCGGGCCCGACCATATCCGGCGCATGCAGACGCTGGTGATGACCTCGCCGTCGGTCGACCAGATGGGCTACTTCGAGGGTGGCAAGCTACGCTGTACGTCGTGGGGGCCGTTCCTGTCCGACGTCAACCAGCCCAAGTCCGACCACGTCACCAGTGATGGCGCCGGCATCGCCGTGGATGTGCGCCCCGAGGCAAGCGGACGGCGCCAGGTCCTGTCGATCCTGTATGGCAACTACGACGTGCTGGTCGATCCGCGCCGCTTCGTCGATGTCATCGCCGACCCGAACGTGCGCCTTGCCCTGGCCAGCCCGGACGGCCGCCTCCTGGCCAGGCAGGACGGCATGGATCCGGCATTGCTTGAGACCCTGCTGCGCGCGCCGGGTGAAGGCCTGGACCACAACACCCTGTACGCCACCGCCCGCAACGAAGAGTGGCTGGCGATCGCGACCACACCGCGTACCGCGCTCGCCGCGACCTTCCGCCAGCAGGCGTGGCTGTTCGTGCCGATCGGCGTTCTGCTGGCCGCTGTCGGTGCCGGCCTGGTGATCTGGCTGTCGCGTCGCCGCCTGTCGCTGCGCGGCGAGCTGGCCACGGCGATCCGCCGCCGCGAGCTGTACCTGCACTACCAGCCCATCATCGAACTGGATACCGGCATCTGCGTCGGCGCCGAAGCGCTGGTGCGCTGGCAGCGCCCGGATGGCACCCAGGTGCGGCCGGACCTGTTCATTCCGCTGGCCGAAGAGGCCGGCATGATCGGCGCGGTCACCGATCTGGTGATCGAGAACGTGGTGCGCGACATGCGCGAGCTGCTGGTGGCCGACCGCAGCGCGCACATCGCGATCAACCTGGCCGCCGAAGACATCAGCAGCGGCCGCGCGCTGAAGATGATCTCCAAGCACATGGCCGGCAGCGGCATCCTGCCGCAGCAGATCTGGATGGAGGCCACCGAGCGCGGCTTCCTCGACCTGGACCGCGCCCGCACGATGCTGGCACAGGCACGTCGGGCCGGGCACAGCGTGGCCATTGACGATTTCGGCGTCGGCTTCTCCAGCCTGCAGTACCTGGAACAGCTGCCGCTGGACGCGCTGAAGATCGACAAGTCGTTCATCGATGCGATCGGCACCGAGAGTGCAACCAGCCCGGTGACGCCGCACATCATCGACATGGCCAAGGAGCTGGGCCTGTGGGTGGTGGCCGAGGGCGTTGAAACCGAGGCACAGCTGGCGTATCTGCATACCCGCAAGGTCGAGTTCGCGCAGGGCTGGCTGTTCTCGCGGCCGCTGCCACGGGATGAGTTCGTGGTGTTCCATCACAAGCGGCAGCAGCGCTATGGCGCGGCGCGGGAGCACATGCAGAATCCGCGCAGCGTGCCGATCGAGCGTGAGGGAGTGGAGTAGGACGGCGAACGGCAGAGCCCCTCGTGGTGGGTCGCGTACTGCTATCCCCGGGGTGGCCGGGACGGTCGGGTTCGCGGGGGACGCCGTAAACCCGTCCATGGGGGCTTGGCCGCGGCATCCATGCCGCGGACACCCCCGCGAACCCGACCGCCCCGGCCTCTGACAGGTTCCGGCGGCGTCCCGCCACGGAATCAACGGAAGAAGGCAAAAGCAAAAGCAAACGCGGGTCGCTGCGCTCGGTGGATCCACGCCATGCGTGGATGGCGTGGACCACGGTAGTGCCGGCCGCTGGCCGGCACCTCCGTAACGTTTGACCTGCGCCTACGCCCAGGCCTTCGGCCGTGCCAGCAACCACGCCACGCTCACCGCCAGCAGCAGCAACGGCAGCCATCCCAACTGGTTCGGGCCGCCCGCCTGCAGCAGCACACCCCCTGCAACACCTCCGGCGGCGATGGCCAGGTTCCAACCGGTCACCAGCATCGACTGCGCCAGATCCGCGGCGGCACCGGCACGCCGTGCCAATGCGGTCTGGAACAGGGTCGGCACCGCGCCGAAGGCCACGCCCCACAGGATCGTCGCCAGCAGCAGCGGCGTCGCGAGGCCCGGCCACAACAGCAGGGTCAGCACCGGCACGATGAAACCGATCACCGCGGCCCACACCAGCGTGCGCAGATGACGGTCCACACCCCAGCCGGCAATGCCAATGCCGGCGATGGCGGCCAGGCCGAAGGCCAGCAGCAGGCGGTCCAGCCACGGGCCGGCACCGGCCTCCACCGCCAGCGGTTCGATGTAGGTGTAGAGCACGTTGTGCGCCAGCACGTACAGCACCATCACCGCCAACGCACTGCGCACGCCCGGCATGCGCCACACCGTAGCCAACGACGTACGCTGACCGGCCGCCGCCGCCGGCAACGCGGGCAATGCCCAGCGCGCGTAGGCCAGCAGCACGACTGCCAGCACGCTCATCAGCGCGAATGCCCAGCGCCAGCCGCTCTGCTGGCCCAGCAACGTGCCCGCCGGTACGCCCAGCGACAGTGCCAGCGGCGATCCGACCATCGCCACCGCAATCGCCCGGCCCTGCAGCGAGGGCACCACCATGCGCGCGGCGTAGCCGGCCACCAGCGACCACAGCAGCCCGCCGCTCACGCCCGCCAGGAAGCGCGCGGCCAGGATCAGCGGGTAACTGCTGCTCAGTGCAGTCAGCGTATTGACCACCACGAAGCCGGCAATCGCGGCGAGCAGCAAGGGACGTCGCGGCAGGCGCTGGGTCAGTGCGGTCATCGGCAGTGCGGCCATCACCGAGCCCAGTGCGTACACGCTGACCAGCTGGCCAACCGCCGCGTCGCTCACACCGAGGCTTTCGCCCATCGGCCGCAGTACGCCGGCAGGCAGGGTTTCGGTCAGTAGAGTAATGAAGCCGCCGCCGGCCAGCGCCAGCAGTCCCGCCCACGGCAGGCGTGTGGCTTCACCGGCCGGGCTGGCCGCATCGATGGCATGGCCGCTCATCGCGCGGTCTCCAGATCGGCATAGACCGCATCGCGCAGCTCATCGACGAAGGCACCGTCCATGCCTTCGTACAGGGTGTTGGTCAGCGCCACCACGCTCAGCCCGCGCGCAGGATCGACAAACCAGCTGTGCCCGTAGGCGCCGCCCCAACGCCATGTGCCTGCGCTCTGCGGCGTACCGCTGGCGGGCGCATCGCGCAGCACCGCAAAGCCAAGGCCAAAACCCCAGCCGGCCGGTTCCGGCGGCCCCTGTTCGCCCACCTGCGGGCTGGCCATCTCCGCTGCCAGTGCGGGCGGCAACAGGCCTGAACGCTGCACATCACGCAAGGCCTCCAGCACCGCCATCACTTCATCGGCGCTACCGACCAGGCCTGCCCCGGCCGAAGGGAAACGGCTGGCATCGGTGGCGCGCGCGAGGCTGTACTCGATACCGACGGTACCCTCGAACGGAGCAACCACCTCGCCTTCGCGCAGGCGGTGCGGCTGCGGTGTGTCGCTCACATAGGGCGTGGCCAGCCGTGCCGCGTTGCGCGCAGCGAAGGCGGTGTCACGCAGGCCCAGGGGTGCGGCCAGCAAGCGCTCGAACAGTGCCTGCAGGGATTCACCGGTCGCTTTTTCAGCCACGGCACCGGCAACGTCCACGCCCAGCGAGTACAGCCACTGGCTGCCCGGCGCGAACAGCAGTGGCGCTTGCCCGATGCGGCGCACGTTCTCGGTCAGCGTCAGCGGGTTCGCGTCCATGCCATCGCTGACGCCAGCGCGTGCGTAGGGACCCTTCGCATCGGCTTCGAGGAAGCGGTAGCCCAGCCCACTGCTGTGGCTGAGCAGCTGGCGCAGGCTGATGGGCGGCGTGCTGCCATCGGCCAGCGCCGGGCGGAAGTCCGGCAGCCAGCGCTGCACCGGTGCATCCAGGTCGAGCACGCCCTCGGCCACCAAGCGCAGGATCACCGTGGTCAACAGCGGCTTGCTCACCGAGGCCAGCCGGAACAGCTGATCGCGTTGCATCGGCATGGCCGACTCGCGATCGGCCAGCCCGGTCGCGCTGGCGTGGCGCAGCACACCGTGCTCGCGCACCAGCACCACCGCACCGACCAGGCGCTGCGGGTGCACCTGCTGCAGCAGCCGCTGCACCGAAGGCAGCGTCGGCGCGGGTTCAAGGGAAGGAGCGGCATTCATCGCGGGAATCCGTGGGGAGAGGCCCGCCACGTTAGGCAGCACGGCGCAGCGCAAAAAGCCGGTTGCCGCTCCGGGCATCATGGACCGTGCAGTCCGCAATCGGCATGATGGCCGGAACTGCAAGGCCGCAACGGTCCCCACGCCACCCCGCACCACAGTGTTGCGATGGCGGAGCCGCCCGCTACGGCCGCGCCAATCTACCCTGCCGCTTTCATTGCCTGCACGCCCATGTCAGTCCTGGACAACCTCGCCAACCTGCAGACCTTCGTGCACGCGGCCGATACCCGCAGCTTCGTCGAGACCGGGCGCCTGCAGGGCATCTCGGCCTCGGCCGCCGGCAAATGCGTTTCGCGGCTGGAACAGGCATTGGGCGTGCGCCTGTTCCACCGCAGCACGCGCAGCATCACCCTCACCGCCGAGGGCCAGCTGTTCCTGGCACGCTGCCGGCGCATCCTCGACGAGCGCGATGCCGCGCGCACCGAGCTGGCACAACCGCACGCCTCGCCCCGTGGCACCCTGCGCATCAGCCTGCCCCTGGTCGGCGACCTGACCCTGCCGTTGATGGCCGAATTCATGGCGGCGTATCCGGATATCCGCCTGGACCTGGACTTCAGTGACCGCCTGGTTGATGTCATCGAGGAAGGTTTCGATGCCGTGCTGCGCGTCGGCGAACCCAGCGACTCGCGGATGAACGCACGCCGGCTGGGGGTATTCCCGCGGCGTGTCGTTGCCTCGCCGGCGTACCTGCAGCGCCGCGGCACGCCCCGCACGCCGGCCGACCTGATGCAGCACACGCTGCTGCACTACCGCTTCCCCAGCACCGGCAAGCTGGAACTGTGGCCTATCCACTGGTCCGACGATGAAACGCCGCAGGAACTGCCGGTACACATGGTGGCCAACACCATCGAAGCGCGGGTAGCGCTCGCATTGCGCGATATCGGCCTGGCCTTCGTGCCGGCGCACTCGGTGCGCGATGCCCTGGCCGACGGCCGCCTGGTCACGGTGCTGGACGAACACGTGCATTCCTGCGGCACCTTCCATCTGCTGTGGCCGTCGGGCCGACACGTACTGCCGAAGCTGCGGGTGTTCATCGACTTCGTCGGCGCCCGCCTGGGTACCGTGCCGTAGATCCACGTCATGCGTGGATGCGTCTCGCGGCGAAAGGAAGCCGAGCATCGGCTCGGCTCTACAGAACCGCCCGACCATCGGTAGCGCCGGGCCATGCCCGGCGGCCGCACACCTGACCATTCAGCCACTGCCGCTATACTGGCCGCTCATTCCTCCAAGAGGCTCGCGACCAATGCGCCATTGATGCCGCCGTCTTCCCACTAGACGGCCTGACTCTTCCCGCCCCTGCGCGCAGGGGAGAACCCGGCATCCATGGAGGTCGCATGACCCCGCATTCCCTCACGCTCGATCGCGTGTCGTATCGATTGGCCGACGGCCGCCCGCTGTTTTCCGATCTGACGTTTTCATTCGAACCGGTCGCCACCGGCTTGGTCGGTGCCAATGGCGCCGGCAAGAGCGTGCTCGCACGCCTGCTGGCCGGCCGGCTGCTGCCCGACAACGGCCAGGTTCGCGGCAGTGGCCGCGTGTTCCTGTTGCCGACGCCCGGCTATCCACCCGTCGGCACGGTCGGTGAGCTGGCCGGTGTCGGCGCGGAACTGGCCGCACTGCAACGCATCGAAGCCGGCAGCGTGGACGAGGCCGACTTCGCCCGCGTCGGCGACCGCTGGGATCTGCGCGAACGCCTGCAGCAGCAATGGCGGGCGCTGCAGCTTCCCGACGACCTCGATCCCGCCCAGCCGGCCGCGCGCCTCAGCGGTGGCCAGGCGATGCAGGTGGCGCTGTCCGGTGCCTGGGCCAGCGGTGCCGACTGGCTGATCCTGGACGAACCCAGCAACCACCTCGATGCACGCCATCGCCAACAGCTGTACGAACAGCTGCAGCAATGGCGTGGCGGCCTGCTGGCGATCAGCCATGATCGCGAGCTGCTTGGGCACATGCACCAGATCGTCGAACTGGACGCGCGCGGACTGCACCGCTATGGCGGGCCGTGGCAGCACTACGCCGACGCGCGCGCCGCCGAACGTGAAGCCGCCGCCGCCCAGCTTGACCATGCACGTGCGCAGCATCGGCAGCAGCAACGCAGCGCGCGCGAACAGCACGAACGCCAGCAGCAGCGCCAGGCACGTGGCAACCGTGATGCGAAGCAGGTCAACCAGGCCCCGATCCTGCTCGGCAGGCAGAAGCAGCGTGCCGAGGCCAGTCATGGCCGCGCGCAGCAGGTGCAGGCCGAGCGCCTGCAGGCCAGTGCCGACCAGCTGCGCGCAGCAGCATCAGCGGTTCACGCGGCTCCGGAACTGGCGCTGTTTGCCGGTGCGGGCGAGCGCGGCAGTTCACGCCTGCTGCAAGCAGAGTCGCTGGTGCTGCCGCACGGCTGCGCCGCCCCCTTGCAGCTGGAGATCCGCCGAGGGCAGCGCATCGCCTTGGTCGGTGACAATGGTGCTGGAAAATCGACCCTGCTGCGTGTGCTGGCCGACCAGCTGCCTGCATGCAGTGGCACCGTGCAACGGCATGCACCACTGGCCCTGCTCGACCAGCAGCTGCTGGGGCTGTCCGGCGCGCGCAGCATCCTCGACACCGTGCAGGCCGCCAATCCGCGCGCGGACCCCGGTGAGCTGCGCACGCGGCTGGCCCTGCTCGGACTGGATGCACAGCGCATCCAGCGGGCCGCCCACAGCCTCAGCGATGGCGAGCGGGTAAAGGGTGCGCTGGCCAGCGTGCTGTATGCCGATCCCGCGCCTCAACTGTTGCTGCTGGACGAACCCGGTAATGCGCTGGATCTGAGCGCGTTGCAGGCGTTGGAGGAACTGCTTGCGGCGTGGCCGGGCGCGCTGGTGATGGTCAGCCACGACCGGCACCTGCTGCAGGCATTGCAACCGACACAGGTGCTGCAGGTGAGCACCGGGGGTTGGCAGTGGCGTGACGCCTTGTAGATCCACGCCATGCGTGGATTCGATTCTGTAGAGCCGAGCCCACGCTCGGCTGCAATTGCAGTAGATCCACGCCATGCGTGGATGGAATGATCCGCCAGCCGAGCGTGGGCTCGGCTCTACAAGGCGGGTAACGGCCGATTGAACCGCCATCCACGCATGGCGTGGCTCTACAGGAGCCGTTCGATCAGCGCTTCCACACCGGGAACGCCTG
Organism: Stenotrophomonas sp. 115C5; assembly: GCF_056861055.1. Lineage (NCBI taxonomy): Bacteria > Pseudomonadati > Pseudomonadota > Gammaproteobacteria > Lysobacterales > Lysobacteraceae > Stenotrophomonas > Stenotrophomonas sp. 115C5. Next base: position 100,320 of record NZ_JBSPUQ010000016.1, on the reverse strand, counting down.
CGGCAGCTGCTGCCACAGCAATGGCCCCGCACGCAGCTCCTGGTCGTTGAGCAGGCAGGCATCCAGCTCTGCACGCACCGCACGCTCGTCCATGTGCACACCGATCACCACCAGCTCCTGGCGCCGATCCCCCCACAACGGGTGCCACAGCCGCTGCATCGCCGTGTGCGCGGCCGAATCCGGGAATTCCTCAGGCCCCGGCAACGGTGCGCTCCAGCAATCGGCCTGCTGCCGCGCCCATCCCAGGTCGCTGTAAGGCAGCGGTGTCGGCGGCAACAACGGCGCGGTATCTTCCAGGCCGGCACACACGCGATCGCGCGCGGCATACCAGAAGCCTGCCGCCTGCGTGCGCGTCGCCGCGCCAACGGTGTTCAGCTCGCCCACCCAGTCCATGCGGTTGGCCAGCCAGAACCAGCCCTTGCTGCGGATCACGCCGGGCATGCCCGACTGCAGCGCGCGCGCGAAGCGCCCGGGATGGAACGGCCGCCGCGAGCGGTAGACGAAACTGCCAATGCCGTACTCCTCGGTTTCGGGTGTGTGCTCACCACGCAGTTCCTTCACCCAGCCGGGTGCACGTTGCGCACGCTCCATGTCGAAGCGACCGGTATCCAGCAGTTCGGCCAGTGGCACATCGCCGAAGCTGGACAGCAGCAGCCTGGCGTCGCGGTTCAACCCGCGCAGCACGGCCAGCGTGTCCTGCAGTACCTCGTCGTCCACCTGGTCCACCTTGCTGACCACGATCACGTCGGCGAACTCGACCTGCTCGCACAGCAGGTCAACCACCCCGCGGTCATCCTCCGGGCCGGCCTGCTGGCCGCGCTCGGCCAGTCGCGACGTCGAGCCGAAGTCGGCAAGGAAGGCGCTGCCATCCACCACCGTCACCATCGTGTCCAGGCGCGCGATATCGCTCAGGCTGAAGCCGTGCTCGTCGCGCACCGCGAAGGTGGCCGCCACCGGCATCGGCTCGCCGATCCCGGTCGATTCGATCAGCAGGTAGTCATAGCGACCTGCATCGGCCAGGCGGCGTACTTCCTGCAGCAGGTCATCGCGCAGCGTGCAGCAGATGCAGCCGTTGCTGAACTCCACCAGCGTCTCTTCGGTGCGGCGCAGTTCGGCCCCACCTTCGCGCACCAGCTGCGCATCGATGTTGACCTCGCTCATGTCGTTGACGATGACCGCTACACGCAGGCCCTCGCGGTTGCGCAGGATCTGGTTGAGCAGGGTGGTCTTGCCGGCCCCCAGGAAGCCGGACAGCACGGTGACCGGAAGGCGACGGTCGGCGCGGGAAACAGTGTTCATGTCGGAGCGGGTTGGCTGCGGAACGGAAATGTTACTGTATAACAATTGCTGCGCAAGGAACCTCCCCCGATGAAGTCGCCTTCTGCCGCCCTGCTCGATGCCGGCGCGGTCGCCCTGTCCAGCCTGTGCCTGCTGCACTGCCTGGCGCTGCCCCTGCTTGCCGCCGCGCTGCCGCTGTTCGGCACCTGGGCCGAAGCGGAATGGGTCCATCTGCTGTTCGTGGCCATCGCCCTGCCGCTGACCGGCTACGCGCTGTGGCGGGCCGAGCGCCGTCACCCGCTGCCCGCACTGGCCTGGGCCACCGCCGGTGCCGGTCTGGGGCTGTTGCTGGCCGGCGCGCTGGCCCTGCCCTCGCATGAATGGGAAACGCCGATGACGGTCACCGGCAGCCTGCTGCTGGCCGCCACGCATATCTGGAACGCGCGGCACCGGCACGCAGGGTAGAGTCGACTGTTAGTCGGCTCTCGCGCGAAGCGCGGGATCTCATGCCGCCTGGGCGAAGAGCAGTCGACTAACAGTCGACTCTACCCCCGCTCGGCCTATTTGCCGTAGCGGCGCAGCAGCTCGACCAGCACCGCGGCCTCGTCCGCCCGCTGCTGCGGGTCGTCGGCACCCACCACGTGTTCCTGCAGGTGCTCGTGCAGCAGCTCCATCAACAGGCTGTGGGCTGCACCGCGCACGGCGGCGACCTGCACCAGCACGTCCGCACAGTCACCCGCTTCCCCCTCGGGCGTGTCCAGCGCCTGCTCCAACGCCGCCACCTGACCTGCGATGCGGCGCACCCGGGTCAGCAGCTGCTTTCGATTCCTGTGTACATGGGCCATGACCGGATCATATACCCTATGGGGGTATCCACTCCACCCCCCTTGGTCCCCCCATGCACCTGGACGCCCTCGCCGCCGCCCGTCGCCACGAACACCGCTTCGACGACGGCAACCCGCTGGCCGAACGCAATACCCGCCGCGCCCTGTGGGTCACCGTCGGCATGATGCTGGTGGAGATCGTCGGAGGCTGGTGGTTCAACTCCATGGCCGTGCTCGCCGACGGCTGGCACATGAGTTCGCACGCGCTGGCGCTGGGCCTCTCGGTGTTCGCGTACCGCTGCGCGCGCCGCTACGCGCACGATCCGCGCTTCGCCTTTGGCACCTGGAAGATCGAGATCCTGGCCGGTTACACCAGCGCCATCGCCCTGCTCGGCGTCGCCGCGCTGATGGCCGTGCAGTCTCTGGAGCGGCTGTGGGTACCGGCGCCGATCCACTACAACGAAGCCATCGCCATCGCTGCAGTGGGCCTGGGCGTGAACCTGCTCTGCGCATGGTGGCTGCACGACAGCCCGGGCCACGCGCATCACTACCACGGGCATGAGCATGGCCATCATCACGCGCATGACCACGAACACCACGATCACGGCCGTGCGCACGGTCACGACCTCAACCTGCGCTCGGCCTACGTGCACGTGCTGGCCGACGCCGCCACCTCGGTGCTGGCCATCGTCGCCCTGCTCGGCGGCAAGCTGCTGGGCCTGACCTGGCTGGATCCGGTGATGGGCCTGGTCGGCGCTGTACTGGTGACGGTGTGGGCCGTGAGCCTGCTGCGCGACAGTGGCCGCATCCTGCTCGACGCGCAGATGGATGCACCAGTGGTGGCCGAAGTGCGCGAAGTGATCGAACAGGGCCCGTGGCCGGCACGCCTGGCCGACCTGCATGTCTGGCAGGTCGGTCGCGGCAAGTACGCGGTCAGCGCCAGCGTGGTTACCAGCGACGCCCGTCTGGATGCCGATACCGTGCGCAACGCACTGGCAATCCATGAAGAGCTGGTGCATGTGACGGTGGAGATCCACCGCAGCTGATTCTGTCCGGCTGCCGTCGCACTTGTAGAGCCGAGCCATGCTCGGCTGTCGCAGGCCATCAGCCGAGCACGGGCTCGGCTCTACAGTCAGAGCTTCAGCATCATCCGCAGCAGGTACATCAGCAGCGGCAGCGCACTCAGCACCGCACCACCGATGCCGATCCACGGCCAACGCTCACCGCGCACGCGCGAGGCCACCGCCAGACCGCAGCCCACCAGCGCCGCGCCCAGCACACCCACGCCCAATCCCGCAGCCATGCCATTGCCGCCTGCGGCCACCGCCGCCTGCGCCGCCAGGCTGCCCGCACCCCAGCCCACCACGATCCCCAGCCAACTGGCCACGCCGCACCACGGTGCCTTGCCCTGCGCCATCCGAAAACCCCTGTGTCCTTGCCGAATATCTGTACGGGCCACGCCCGTGTGCTGCCTACACTAGCCGCACCTGCCCCGTAGGGACATCCCATGCGCACGCTCCGCCTGCTGCTGCCCGGTGCCCTCCTGCTGCTCACTGCATGCGGTGGCGACGCCGGGCTTCCTTTCAGCGCCGACCCGTTGCAGGGCTGCTTCGCCACCGGCGCGCGCAAACCGGCCGACTTCCGCATCGACAAGGAAGGCGGCCAGTACTTCGTCTCCTTCAGCCGCGGCGACCAGTGGCAGCGCGAGCCGAATGCCCTGCACAAGGCCACCCGCAGCGAGATCAGCCGCTACTTCCGCGATGACGCCGAGCAGATCGACAGCGCGTTGATCCGCATGGCCGGTGGCTTCGGCATCTTCCACTTCAACAAGGACGCGACGCTGAAGGGCAAGGCCAGTGATAGTGACTACATGGCGTTGATGCTGATCGGTGCTGGGCCGGTGTATGCAGTGAAGTGCCCGTAAGACGCAATGATTCTCATGGCGGCTCAGGGCAATATGGGTACATCCTGTCTTCTTTGAGGAGCGATGCCAATGCTGCTGTTTCTGCTGCTTGCGGTAAGCGCGCCGAAGACGCAGGGTGCCTATGACGAAGTCCGGCAGCTGCCCGATGGCCAGACCCTGATCATGCGCACCCTGGACTGGGATCTCGGTGATGGTCGCCACGAGCGCGTTACCGTTCACTGGCTGCTGCAGGAAGACGGCAGCCTGCGCTACGACTTCGATCGGCAGCCACCGGAAACCCAGGAGGTCCACCGTCGGTCGTGCGCGCTGCAGGGCATGCAGCCATCGCGTGGCATCGGTACGATCTCAGGAGAAGGAGCCACGCACGGCTTCAGCTGCACCCGCCAGCGGTAGCGCCGAGGGTGGACTCGGCGCTACAACAGCTGCGGTACCATGCCCTCCCCCGAACCGCCCCGGTACCCGCCGTGCCCCACTACACCGGCCCCCTGCTGACCCGCGACAGCGCCAATACCCTGCGCCGTGCCCATGACAAGCGCGCTGCCGACTGGCAGGGTTCGCTCGACCTCGGCCGCAGCGAGGACAGCGTGGCGCTGGATGCCGACGGCTTCCACTTCCGTGGCCAGCCCTACCCGTGGCCGGGCAAGCTGAAGGACCGCACGCTGTACTACTGGGACGGCGAGGACTTCGCGCCAATCTCGCGCTACAGCGGTTCGCTGATCAAGCTGGTGCCGACCGAATGGGGCGCACCGACCTTCGAGATCGACGGCATCAAGATGCTGCCGACCTCCAAGCTGTCACCGTTCGAGGACGCGCGCCGCAAGGTCGAGCTGGTCGCCCCGGCCGGCAAGGTCATCCTCGATACCTGTGGCGGCCTGGGCTACTTCGCCGCCTGCGCGCTGGAGGCCGGTGTCGGCCAGATCCGCTCATTCGAGAAGAATGCCGACGTGATGTGGCTGCGCACGCTCAACCCGTGGTCGCCGGATCCAGACTCGGCTGCCGCAGGTGGCCGCCTGCAGTTCAGCCACGGCGATGTCTCGCAGCAGATCGAACAGGTGGCCAGCAACAGTGTCGACGCGATCCTGCACGACCCGCCGCGCTTTGGCATCGCCGGCGAACTGTACTCGCAGGTGTTCTACGACCACCTCGCCCGCGTCATCCGCAAGGGCGGGCGCCTGTTCCACTACACCGGCGCCCCGAACAAGCTGACCAGCGGCCGCGACGTGCCGCGTGAAGTGGCCAAGCGCCTGGAAAAGGCCGGCTTCAAGGCCGAGCTGGCGCTTGACGGCGTGCTGGCCGTCAAGCGCTGAGCCTCACTCCGAATCCACCTTGGCCAGCTTCATCACCCACGTCGGCACCTCGGGTTCACCGGCGTAGAACTCCTTCGGTTTCTTCTCCGCCATCGCCCAGCGGTGCAGCCAGCTCGGGCCGTAGCGGCCGCTGTAGCCTTCGGCACCACGTGCATAGGCCGGGTCACGCATCGCCTCATCCAGTGAGATGAAGCGATAACCGCGGCGCTTCGTCGCCGCCACCAGTTCGGCGAACGTGGCCGCATTGAGTTCGTTGGCGTGCATCAGCCAGACCTGTGGCAGCGCGTAGTCCAGTAGTGCCTGCGACTGCTTCTCGTAGTAGTCCAGCTTGTTCAGCATGTACGGCACATAGCCCTTGCGCAGCTGCGCGAGCGTGGCCTCGCGCGCCGGGGAATCTGGCTGCTCGTTCATCACGTTGGCATAGGCGAACGCCCACACCCACTCGCCGTTGTCGACCGTCACCGGCGCCACGCGGTAGCCATGCTGCTTGAAGAACGCGTCCATCTCCGCGCGTTCGTCCGGCGTGCGCCCGGCACGCAGATAGGGGTGACGCATCCACTGCAGCTTCAGTCCGCGCTCGGCCAGCAACGGCCGCAGCACCGTCTCGCCACGCAGGAAATCCTGCTGGAACGCAGGCACACCCTTGGCGTTCAGGTCCATGTGCGAGTAGGTGTGGTTGCCCAGCGCATAACCGGCGTCCAGCCAGTCGCGCAGCATCTGCACCCGCGCCGGCTGCACCTGCCCGTCGATCTCAAGCTTGTTCCCGTTGACGAAGCCGACCACCGGCACGTCTGCCTGATGCAGCTGCGCCATCAGCGCTTCGTGCCGCGACTGAAGATCCGGCGGAACGATCTCGTCCACCCGCGCCCAGGGCAGGTCGTCGATGGTCACCGCGATCCGACGATCCACTTCAGCGGCGTGTACCGCCAACGAACACAGTAGCAACGGCACAGCACGCAGCAACCAACGCATCAGCACTTCCTTGCAGGAGCGAAGCGCAGACTGTAGCGCGATTGCGGGCGCGTGGTTGGTCACACATCCGTTATGGGCTGGGCGACTGCACCTGACGTTCGCGCACGATCGCCCGCCACAGCATGAATCCTGCAGCCATTGCCACCAGTATCAACGCGACCAGCACCAGGGCAAGGTCATCGGGATTGCGCAGCAGCGGCGCGTGCTCGCGGGTGAGGATGCCGAACACCACCTGTTGCGCCTGTGCCAGCGGCAGCCGGCCCTGCTCGCCCAGTTCCACCAGGCATGCCGCCGGGGACAGCTTGGCTACGCTGGTCCACGCCATGTCGTACAGGTGCAATGCCCTGAGGGCCAGCGCCAGGATCGCGGCGTGCAGGGCCATCAACCCCCAATTGGCGCGTCGCAGGCGTTCCGACAAGCGGCCCAGGCGGTAGACGCTGATCGACATCGCGCCCAGCAGCGCCAGTGCCACGCCTGCCATCGGAATCCACTGCAACGGTTGCCATGGTGCAAGCGCAGTGGACCGCGCCAGCAGCTGTTCGGCCACCTGCATGCGCGCGACCGGGTCAGGCCCACCGCATGCGTCATCCACCGGCTCCAGCAGCAGTCCCACGCGGTAGTGGAAGAAGCCGGCTGCAAGCGCTACCGCCAGCAGCGCCACCACCTGCAGTGCCAGCAGGATCGGGCCAGGACCACAGATACGACAGAAGCGGGTAGCGGCAGAGACCATCGGTTCATCCGTGACAACAAAGGACCATCCTAACCAAGCGCCCTGTGCTTGTCGGCTGGCGGATACGACAACCGTCGCGTGGTCCCGGTAGGATGTGGATGAGCATGGATGGTCGTACGTAGAGGTGTTGTGGATGGTCACGCTGTATCTGTGGGTGAGAACGCTGCTTCCGCTGCTGGCATTCGTGATCGCGTGGATGCTGCTGTCGCGCCTGATCAAGGCCCGCGTAGCGCGCCTTCCACGGGTTCCCTTGAACCTGCCCGAGCACAGCACCAGCCCGCGCCGGAAGGACCGGCGCATCTACGCACGCAAACTGCGGCGCAGACCGGGCCTGCGCACTGCGACTCGCCCGGCCACCGCGCCGCGCAGCTGGAACCTCGCGGCGGTGTTCGTTTCGCTCTCCGCATTGATCGCTGCCGTGCTGGTCATGCCGGATGGCGCGCGCTTCCAGGTGATGGTCGAGAGTCTCACTGGCTACCCGGCCACGATTGCAGAAGTACAGGTTCCCGCTGCCGGGCAGCCTCTCGTGCTGCAGGCGTGGCAGCCCGCACTGGCGCAGCTGTCGCGGCCGGTAGCGATGCGCTACCCGATCGGGCGCACCGGCGGCGAGCATGACGCGCACGCCACGCTACCGGTACAGGTGAGGCATCAGGGTGATCGGCTGCAGGTGGCTGCGGCCTTGCCGGTGGATACCAATGTGCTGCGTGCAGAGCTTGCGCGCTTGGCGGGGCTGCCGGTTGAGGCCATCACCGTCCGCCAGAACAAGATCGCGCCCTGGCTGGAACCCGGCTGGAAGCCGCTGGCCAACCTGTAGAGCCGAGCCCACGCTCGGCTGCTTTTGCAGTAGATCCACGCCATGCGTGGATGGATGCAGAGCGGAGTCGAGCATGGCTCAACTCTACAGATCACGATCCGCGCGGCAGCTTCGCGGCCCACATGTTGTCCACCAGATTCGGATAACGTCGCCCATTCTCTTCGGCACGCTGCCGCGCCGCCTCTTTCTGTGCAGGTGACAGCGGCTGCGAGGTCTGGCCCTTCGGGTTGGGCTTCTTCCACGGGGGTGTCTTGGTCTGGCGCATGGCCGCAGCTTACCGCTTCAGGAAGTTCAGCAGCGCCAGATTGAAGTGATCGGCGTGGCTCGTGTTGCAGCCATGCGGCGCACCTTCCAGGATCACCACCTCGCTGCCCGCAATCGCCTGATGCGTTCGCTGCCCGGAACCTTCGAACGGCACGATGGCGTCGCTGTCGCCGTGCAGAATCAAGGTGGGCACCGTGATCTTCTTCAGGTCATCGCGGAAGTCCGTGGTGGCAAACGCCTTCATGCAGCCGAGCGCCGCCGTCTGGTCGGATTGATGGCACAGCGCGATGGCCGCCTGACGCGTCTCTTCGGTCACCATCAGCTGGCCATTGGCGCTGAAGAAATCGCGGGTGAAGCCATCGAAGAACGCCTCGCGATCTTTCTCCAGACCGCTGCGCATTTCGTCAGCCTTGTCCTGGGTCAGCGGGCCTTCCGGGTTGTCGTCGCTGCGTAGCAGGAACGGCGGCACCGCCGCAGCGAACACCACGCTGTGCAGACGATCCTGGCCATGGCTGGCCACGTAACGCGCCACCTCGCCACCGCCCATCGAGAAGCCGACCAGGGTGACGTCGCGCAGGTCACGCTCCTCGATCACCCCGGCCAGGTCCCCCGCCAGCGTGTCGTAGTCGTAACCTTCTGCCGGCTTGTCGGAGCGGCCGAAGCCACGCCGGTCGTAGCTGATCACCCGGTGCTGGGCGTCGCGCAGGATCGACACCTGCGTCTTCCATGCGTCGGCGGATAGCGGCCAACCGTGAATCAGAATGACCGGGCGGCCGTCGCCACCGGTGTCTTCAACGTGCAGGCGGACGCGGGAAGCAGGCATGGGAGCTCCTGTGGAAGGGTAGGCTTTCAGGCTATGGGCCGGCCCCTATTGCGACCGTGATGGAATCGCCGGTCGCCATGACACCGCCTGCACAAGGGGCGCCCCCCGGCCAATCCATAGATGCGGGCATTCACGCCCTGGAAATCCCGTTTCGTCGCAGCGCGGCTGCGGCCCTCGGAGCACCGTGCGAGCCTGCATGAATCCCGCCCTGGAGCCTCGCCATGCTGCTGCTCACCCTGCCCCTGCTGGCCGCCGGCCTCGCCGCCGCACCCGCGCCCTCCGATGACCTGCGCGAGCAGATCCACCAGGCCGACGCGCAGCTGTTCGCCGCCGCGTTCGACGACTGCGATGCCGACAAGGCCGCGGCCATGACCACTGAAGACATGGAGTTCTTCCATGACAAGGCGGGCAAGTCCGCCAGCAAGCGCGACGACTTCCGCCGCAGCGTGGCCGCCCTGTGCGAGAGCACCCGCGCCAACCGCACCCATCTGCGCCGCGAGCTGGTGGAAAGCTCGCTGCAGGTGTTTCCGCTGCACGATGACCGCGCCCTGGAGATCGGCGACCACCGCTTCCATGAGCGTGATGCTAAGGGTGTCGAGCACTGGACCGGCCAGGCCCGCTTCATCCAGGTCTGGCGCCGCGTGGACGGGCGCTGGCTGGCCGAGCGGGTGATCAGCTACGACCATCGGCCGGCGGACTGACCCCTCGGGCGCACTTCACGGGCCGGATCTATACTTGGAGGGTTCCCCCACGACCCACCGCTACCGTTCGATCGCCATGGCAGAGATCACCCCTAACCACCCCGACTATGGCCTCAACCAGCAGATCCGCCAGGGCGTGGCCGCACTGGATGCCCAGCACGGCCGTGCGTTCGACCAGACCAGCGAGCGTCTGACCGCCAGCCTGACCGTGCTGGCCCGCGAGCAGGGCCTGCAGCAGGTCGACCACGTGCTGGTCAGCAACGCCACGGCCAACCAGCCGGCGGGACACAACATCTTCGTAGTACAGGGCGACCCGGCCAATCCGGCGCACCTGCGGGCGATGATGCCGACCGCAGTGGCCGCGCAGACGCCGGTGGAGCAGTCGATGCAGAAGCTCGGCATTGCCCCGCAGCAGCCGGCCATGGGGCAGCTGCCCGAACAGCAGGCCCGTGAGCAGGAACAACAGCAGAACCCAGCACACCGCCTGGGCTGAGCCGCCTCCAGCGTTACCAGCGGCCCACCGCGAGAACGTCGGCTCGCCGTACGCTTGCCGCCCTAGGCCATGCGCGGCCCGGACTGCTCCTGCACCTGGCGCTGCTGCAGCTCATCCTGCGTACGCGCCTGCCCAGACTGCGACAGCTGCTCAGCGCGCTCGAAGGAGATTTCTGCCGGTGTCTGCGCGGCCACCGCCGTTGGCATGCTGGCCCGCAACTGTGCCGGGTCGTTGCGCTCCCCCTGGACGATGAAGATGCTCTGCGCCACATCGGCCTGCGCGGTGCGATCGCTCAACAGCACGTGGTCGACCTGGGTCAGGCCATTGGCCTTGGCCAGCGCGTACAGGCTGGCACTGATGTTCTCGCTGGTGGCATCGAAGGCACGGCCCCGCTCTGCATCGAGCCGGGCCACGCCCTGGTGGATCTGCGAGAGCAGCGGGTCGTTGCTGTGCCGGGCCAGAAGATCACCGCTTCGTTCGCCCATGCCCTCGGCATCACTCAGCATGTGTTGCTTGAGACTGCGCTCCGGCAGGGGATTGGTTTTCCTCTGGTTGAGCTCGCTGTCCGGAAACGGCGGATCAATGCTATCCACACCGTGGATGTTGCGCAGCGGTCGGAATGCATCCTTGCCTGCCCCCTTGATGTCAAGAGGAATGCGAACATCCGGAAGAAGCTGGCCGGCGGGACCACCCAACGCGTTCACGTCGATGCTGCCTTTCCGCTGGATGCCCGCGTGATTCAGCGCTTCCCAAGTGAAGTCCACGCAGTTGTGGCGAACATCCTGATAGTGCTTGCTGAAACCAAATTTCTCCGGGTCCGAGCCGAACTGCTGGAGCTTCCTGTACTGATCTTCGCTGATCTCGAGGGTACGGGTGTAGCGCGGGTCTCTATAGACCGTTGCGTCATCCTCCATGATGGCGCCAGGACCATTCATGCTTCCGTGCTCCTTGGGAGCAAATCCATAGCTCTTCGCAGGCACGCCGGGTGCATGCAGGACGTAGAACATATGTCCTGGGGCGGACGTCTGCGGAACACCCTCAGCGTCGACGGCCGGCTTGTGCGTCCTGGGGTCGATCAGCGGTGTGCCAGGTGCAGCAATAACGATCTCTACGGTATAGCGCGGCTTGTCCATAAGGTGATTCTTTCGTTCCTTCCAGTGGTAAGTGATTACTTGCCTGGCGGCCGGGCTGCGTGTACCCGCAACTGAGCCGAGTAATGCTGCAGTTCCGGCGAGGCCTGCGCAGTGCGAACCTGTACGCGATAGCGGGTATCAAGCTCCAGTGGCAGAGCAACCAGGCTCAGCGTGTATTGGCCGTCACTGCCCATGTGCGGCGACGTATACCGCCATTCGCTGGATGCATGCCATTCCGGAAGCTGTTCACCTGCATTGAGCACCCCGGCCTGATAGCTGTCGTAGGTGGGAACATCCTTCCAGGCATCAGTGCCCCATTGCTGCAGGGTCACCTCGAACGGGACCCTTGATGTGCCCACGTCAGGCTCGTCCGGCCTTCGTGTCCCTTGGCGCTGCAACTCCAGCTCCAGCGCGTACGTGCGACCCGGCTTGAAGTTGCGGGCATTCGTCTCGAACTCGAACCGCACCGCCTGGCCAGGCTCGGCAACGATGATTGGCTTGACCAGATCCAGTGGCTCCGGCGCATCCGGTACGCGGCTGCTGCAGGCGCCGAGTGCGCCCGCCAGCGTGAAGACCAGGCCGGCGCGCAGCCAGCGGTGGATACCCAGCATGATTCAGATCCTTTGGCTCCCTGCCATGAGGTTCAACCCTAGCCGCCGGCTGCTGGCGCCGCAACCGGCCAATGAAAAAGGCAGGGTCTTCACCCTGCCTTCTTCACGCGGCTCGCCGCCGGGCGTGCCCCGGCGTCACCTCATTACAGCTGAATCCGTGCCACGCTCTCGTCAGCGCCCTTGTCATCCTTCTCGCCGTTCTTGATGCTCACGAACAACACGTTGTTATTCGCATCCAGCGCCAAGCTGTTCGGGTGGGTCGGCACCTTGTAGGTCGCCACCTTCTGGTAGCTGTCACTGTTGTACGCGGTCACCGTACCGGCTTCGCGGTTGGTCACGTACAGGCGCTTGCGCGGTGCATCCAGCAGGATGCCCAGCGGGCCGGCATCGGTCGGGATGCTGGCCAGTTCCTTGCCGGTACTGCGGTCCAGCACCAGCACGCGCTGACCCGGATGCTTGCTGACCAGGCCGCTGCTCTTGGCCTGGTAGCCACGCAGGAATTCCGAGCCCTGGTCGGTCACGAACAGGCGCTTGCCGGCCGGGTCCAGCGCGATGTTCATCGGCTGCTCGGCGGCGATCCTGTGCTGCGCCACCACCTTGTTCGAATCGGTGCCCACCACCACCAGGTCGGCCAGCAGGTTGCTGGTGTAGACGCGCTTGTTGGCCGCATCCAGCGCCAGGCCCGGCGCCTTGGCATTGCCCAGGCCGTCGATGGTGTTGATCACCTTCAGCGTGGTGGTATCGATCACGAACAGCACGCTGCTCACGTCCGGCTGGCTGCTGTGGCCGGTCACGTACAGGCGGTTGGCGGCGCTGTCGACCACCAGCTCGCGCAGGTCGTGGGTGTAGGCGGCCTTGCCGTCCTTGCCGGTCTTCTTCTCCATCAACTGGATGGTGCCCACGGCCTTGTTCTGCGCGGTGTCGACCACGGTCACCGACAGGTCCACGGTGTTGCCCACGTACAGGCGGTTGTGGGCGTCGTCCAGCACCACGCCGAACGCCTTGCGCTCCAGCGGGATGCGGGTTTCCACGGCCAGCGTGGACGGGTTCAGGCGCAGCACCAGGGCCGGGCCGGCGTCATCGCCGAAACCGCCGGAGGAGGCCACGAACACGGCGTTCTGCTTCGGGCTGTAGGCCAGCTCGTACAGGCCCTTGGCCACGGCCTGGCGCTGCACGGCGGCGGTAGAACTGGCAGCGGGTGCGTTGTCGGCGAATGCGGAGGGCACGCCGAGGCTGAGCGAAACGGCAACGGCCAGCGCGGCCGAGCGGAAGAGAGGATTACGGAACATGCGAGCGTCCTTGAATGGGCACGGGAAGGTGTCCTGGCTCGCTGGGCCGTACTGCGACGGCCCGCCCCGCATCTGTCTGCGCGGGGTGGGCTGGCTGGGGTTGCGGGGGAATGGTAGCAGGTGGGGGGCGTGGCGTGCGCCTGCACACGTATGGCAGGCGCGCGGGTTACTGCTCCTTCAACCGCAGCGAATCGGCCACATCGGTCTTGGCCGCCACTTCGGTGGCGATGCTGGCGCGGCGGTGCCCCGGGTCATTACGATCGCCCTGCACGATGAAGATGCTCTCTGCCGCATGGCTGCTCTTCGTCGGCTGGCTGAGCAGCACGTGGTCCACCCGCGAAAGATTGTTCTGCTTGGCCAGCACCAGCAGGCTGGCGCTGATGCGCTGGCTGGCCGCATCGAACGGGCGGCCATGCGCGGCGTCCAGCTCGGCCACTTTCTGGATCAGCTGCGAGAACAGGCGATGGTCGGGATGCGAGGGGTCCAGCAGCGTGCCGGCCACTTCAATCGGCGTCGGCGGCGGCTCATCGCTGGCACGGTCGCCCTGGCGATGATGCTCGGCCTCGCGCTCGGGCATCGCGTTATGGGTTTCGGCATTCAGATCACTACCCGGGAACGGCGCCGCAATGCACTGGATTTCCGGCAGGTTGAACAGCACCGCGAACTCGCCCAGGTTGCTGCCGCCGTCCAGCGGCGCCGGCAGCGGATGCAGGCCAGCGTAATGCAGCGCCGCCCAGACGAAATCGCTGCAGCGGTTGATGGTGGCCGGGCGATCCACATCGAATTCGAACTCGGCCGGTTCCTCGGCGAAGTCACGCAGGCAGCCGTAATGCTCCTCGGTGATTTCCAGAGTGCGGCTGTAGTACGGGTCCAGATGCTCGTCGGCATCGTCGTGCCGCACCTGCGCGTATTGCGCACCCGTGGGGGCTTCGCCCGGCGCGTGGCGCGGCGGTGCGAAGCCGTAGCTGTGGGCCTCGTCACCTGCCGCCACCTGCAGGTACATGTGGCCGCGCGGCGAGAGGCCTCCACTTTTCAGCGGGGTGCCGGGGGCGGCCAGGTACAGCGTTGCGGTGTAGCGTGTTGCCTGCTCCATGCCTGTTCAGCCTTGATGGGTGCTGCGGTCCTGGGCGGATGATGGCACAGGTGGGATGGGCGGCAGGTGGAGGGAGAGAGGACGCCGTTCGCGACTTGCTGAATATGTGAGCCAGCGTGCAGTAATGGACCCGGGCGCAAGCAAGGTCCCCGCAGCGACTGGAGCTTGCCATCCCACCGTTCTATAGTCGTTTCGATCATGCAAGGGAATCGCCCATGAGCAGAGCACCGGCTTGCCGGCTTGCCTCCTTCGCCCTGGTGGCCGTGCTGAGCACCACCGCCTGCGCGAAGGCCCCATCCACGGAAAAGGACCCGAACGGAACCCCCATGTCCGAAAGCGCAACCAGCCCACGTACGGTGGGCGGACAGACCTACACAATGCAGCCGGTGGAAGCTCGGCTTGGCCCGCACCGCTTCATGTTCCCGGCCAACCTCTACTACAACCAGACGGGCCCCTTGGCCGATGGGGGCGTCATGCTCACTGTGTTCTGGCCTGATTTCGATGCAGCGCCTCCTGGTGATCGCCCGGTGCGCAGCACGCAGGACAGCCGGCGGCAGGTACTGGTCGAGCTTAGGTACATCGATCGCGTTCCCATCCAGAACTATCTGGCACGTCGGTCCAGCAGTGAGGCCACCAGCGCGCCGGGGTCGCTGGAGCGAAGAGACCCGGTAGAGAATCTTGCGCTACGCGTTGCACAACCCGAGCGATGGGGCCTGACGCCCTATTCGATCGACCCATCGTTGATGGCAGCCTATGCAAAGGAGTCAGAGGCTGCGCTGGGCAGGCCTTACGTGCACAACCCGGGGATGGAGCCAGACTGGTATGTGGCCCGCTCGGCGGAGGGGCAACTGACAACGTTCATCAGCTGCGACCCGGCAGACCGCATTCCTGACGGACTTGTAGTTCAGGGAAAGACACTTGAACGCGCCGGCGAAGGCCAGATCGCAATGTGCCGCCATTCCATCGTGGACGTGGGCGATAGCATCGCCATCGAGATGAACTATGCACGCGTCATGCTGAGCGACTGGCAGCGCCTGGAGAACAGCGTGCGTGATCTTCTGAGCCGCTATCGCGTTCAGCCGTAAACCGTATCTCAAGGATGAATCATGAGCGGACTTACCGATAAGGACATTCGTGTCCTGTCCTCCTACGCGAAGGAGGGAAATCGCGAGCTGTATTGGAACTATCTCGCGCAACTTCCCGACAATGATGGCTACGGCCTGCTGGCGTTGGGTGTTGTGCGCAACGACAGCCTCCCCGGCCGGGTGGCCAACAGCTTTGCAACCGCCGTTGCCGAGCAACAGGCCACGCTGTTCGGCAACGAGAAGAACGTCGCGTTCACCGAACGCAGGCAAGAGACCTTCGGCCAGGATCTGATCAGGAACGACCTGGCGGAGCGCAGAAGTTGGATGGAGGCCGGCAGGCCCGATCTGGCACTCAACCTGCCCTACACCAGCACGCTCAAATCCCACGATGTTTCGTTCGAAAAGAACGACCTCAATGTGAACTGCTGGACGCCACGCTTGCTGCTGGTGTCCACGGAGCACAAACGCGGCGAGCAGGCAGCCGAAAAGGTCTGGCAGAACATGCTCGACAACAGCGCTGCCGGCGCATTCCGTGCTGGCAAGACGGCCGTCAGCGTGCACCTGGATATGCCGCAGCCCGCTGGGCATTTCTACTTCGTTGAGCTGAGCAAGTTCGAGGGCGCAGCGCTCCTGCAGCGCGACGCCGTAGATCCGAACGTGATTGGTACCAAGTTCGACTATCACAGCTACGACGCCAAAGACGGCAGCTGGAACCGCACAGTGGGCGTTCCCCCGCTCGATAGAACAACCAAAGAGACCGATCCCGCCGAGATTTCCGCGTTGAACGAGACCCGCGAGGTTCGCCTGGAACGCGAGGTCAAGGCGAAGCAGTTTCATCCTGAAGATCCCTACAGAGAGATCGCCAAGAGCCCGCGCGTGGTGTCTACGCAGGAGCCCGAGCCTCTCTTTACGGAAGGACGCCGAATCGCGGCGATAGAGCCAGGCAGCCCGGACTATGCCCTCCATCAGCAGATTCGCCAGGGCGTCGCTGCACTGGATGAGAAGCACGGCCGCCCCTTCGACGCGACCAGTGAGAACCTCGCCGCCAGCCTGACAGTGAGGGCACGCGAGCAGGGTCTGGAACAGGTGGACCATGTGGTGCTGAGCAACGCCACAGCCAATCAGGCGGCGGGTCACACCATCTTTGTTGTACAAGGCGACCTATCTGACCCTGCGCACCTGCGTGCAGGAATGCCCACTGCCGTGGCTGCACAAACGCCGGTGGCTGAGTCGCTGCAGCAACTGGCTGTGGTTGGCGATCAGCGCGAGCTCGCCCGTCAAAATGAGCAGCAGGCGCTGGATGCACGTACGCAGGAACAGCAGAGCCACGCCATGCGCATGGGCTGAGCGCCCCAGGTTGAGGCGGCCTCCCTCGGCGCCAGAGATCTCAGTCCCTGAGACCTCCCCAGGTCATCCTCCCCTGCTTCGGGAGGATGACCGTGACCAAGATCGAACCCACATGGCTGGAAACCTTCGACAAGGAGCTCCTACACCTGTTCGCCATCGACCATAGCGATGCCGGCATGGATGAGTACCTGCTGGGCTGCTACGCAGACCTTCCACCACGCGAGGCAGCGCTGGCGTTCGGCAGCGACTACGACCTGGAGCGCGACGATGCGCTATAGCCACGGCCGGGCCTGCCTGTGTGAACCGTGCGGCCGCCCGGCATGCCGACATTAAAGGCAAGCGATGCCAGGGGATGGCCGCTATGCTTGCAGCGCACCGGAATGGAAACCACGTATGCCCCGCTTCAACACCGCCCTGGCACTGAACCTCGTTCTGATGCTGCTGGGCGCTACACCTGCCATGGCCATGGCGGCAGACCCGCAGGTTTCCACTGAAGTGTTCGTAGAGCGCGGTGACAACCCCACCCTCGAGCTGCAGCAGGCGCCTGCCATTGAGTATTCAACGGTCCCTACCATGCCGCCCGATACCTTTCTGCAGGCTCCCATGCAGGTGCTGCTGGTTGCTCAGCTGGATGAGCTGGGCCACGTTTCCAACGTGATGGTGGCGCGGTCCAGCGGACTGCGGGAGATGGATCGTGCGGCCCTTTCCTCAGTGCGCCAGTGGCGCTTTGATCCGGTCGTGGTTGAGGGCGTCGCGCTGCATGCGCGGGTTCGGGTCCGTCTGACCTTCGTGCCCACGGCCGAGGCGCCGCCCGGCTGAACCGCTGCTCCAATCTGTCGCAATTGGGCCTACGCCATGACCGTGGCTGCGGGCATTCCTGCGCTTGGAGCCAATAGCGCCAAGCCCTTCAAGACCCTTGCGGCGCAATCGCTTGCTGGCTTAACACCGTGTGCGACAATGCCGAAAGCGTCAGGACTGGCAATCGTCGGTTCTGCAGTTTCTTGGCATTTGGCAGCTGCGCGGGTATCTCTTGGCGTGCCACCGGAAAAGGGTGGCGCGGGACTCGAAAACCCGTGTTTATGCCAGCTGTATGCGCTTGCCAGCCGACGTCACCTTTTATGTGGCGTCGGCTGGCAATCCGTTCGCGTTCCATGGCGGGCGGTGCGTGGGGGTCTTCGGACCCGCCGGTCTGGCATTTACCGGTTTTCGAGCCCGCACCGTCCGCCACCTTTATTGGTGGCGCTGCTATCTGTCCTGTACGGAGCATTGCCATGAACACATCGGACTTCCGTTCCCTGCACGCGCAGTACGATCCGGACAACGCCGAACGCGAGCGCGAACCGTCTGCCGACCCCAACGCCTTCGTCGCTACGCTGCACCGCATCGGAACCGGTGCGGCTGCGGACGGCCAGCCTTGGCCGGAGCGGCATCAACTGCCTGGGCGGTGTCTTCAGCTGGCGGATGCGGATTGCGCGCTGGCGGGGCTGCGTGTGGTGGCGGAGCTGATGTTGGCTGCGGAGCGGACTCGGCAGAACGGCGCGCCCGAGGAGTACCTGGGGGATCGGGTGATGGAAGGGTTGAAGATGGCGTGCGTGGCGTTGACTGCGCAGGTTGCTGAGCGGCTGCACGTGCGGGAGTAGCCCAGTTGGACCTGGCCGTCTGTCGCGCGGCTGCTGGCCATCCGCGTGCCATCGGCTGACCGTTCGCCTTCCAGTCCATCCCCTGTTTGCAGAGCGTCGAATGAAGCTTCTGATCTATGGCGCTGTGCTGCTGGCGGCGCTGTCTGCGGCGATCGCGAGCCGGCATGTACCCAAGGCCGACCTGGAACTGCGGACGTTTCGGAAGGTGTCCGACGCTGAATTCGCTGTCATGCGCGAGGAAGCCGTTCGACTTGTGCGTGAGGGCGTGGTGCAGGACGCGCGGTACGCGGGAGAGAGATACTTCGAGGTCAGTTGCGACGGCAAGCCCGTGATGCTGGTGGACAACTCGTTGGAGCAGCTTGTGATTGTGTTGTATGCGGGCAGGGAGATTGATTCTCCCTGCGTTGTGCCGGCGCTCTCGCATTGGTGCATGCGGCTTGTGCCGGAACCGTAGTGCGTATCGATTGGTGCAGAGGCAAGACCGCCACCGGCATACAGGATGACCCAGCGGCGTGTGCCACCAGGCTGATACCACCCTGGTGGATATCTGCATTCACGGGACCGGCTCACTTCGACCTCGTCGTCCCCATGCAGTTGGCTGACGCCAATTGCACCTTAGCCTCCCCTACGCGCCCCAGCCGAACTGGACTTGGCTAAGGAGCTCACGCGGTAGAATGGCGCGCCCGAGAAGCGTCTGGTCGACCGGCAAATGTAGGGGCTACTGATGGCGGTACTTTCGTTGACGGTGATGGTCCGCGAGTGGGTGCAGCTGCAGCGGTAAGAGCCTGCACCGGCATCCCCTCGATCACGCACCACAGGCCATCTGCTTGGCACCGTAGGTACGGGCACCCCAAGGTCAAAACCAACAGGCTCGGTTGGCCCATGAGGTAAAGGCGTCCACCTGAGCGTTGCTTACTGCTTCGGCTGGCAACACAAGCCCTGTGTGGCTCATGTCACAAGCCCGGCTGTCGATGTTCACAAGCCTACAGTGCTCGCCAAGGGGCGACGCTCGGCTGAAGGCTGAAGATCCGAGGGGATAGCCGAATTTGAGGCCGAATGCGACCAAATGGTGGTTGCATGGACGGTTCTTGTCGTAAACAATCAGAGACAAGGGTCACTCTCTGACGACCCTCCCAAAGGGCATGGATGTCGCAGGGGGCGCATTCGGCTCGATGCCTGTCGCCGCCCCCAGTTTACGAATGCGCAGGATGCCGACTTGAATACACAAGTAGAAGCTCTCTCCACGATTATCCGGGAGAAGCTGCCAAGTTATGACACCTTGGACGCAGCCGCGGCGGCGGCGCGCCAGGCCCTCGAAACGGTGATGGGCCCATTCCCTGAACAGATGGATGCCAACTTCCAGGCGGCTATCGAGTTGGTGCGTTCGTCGTTCCAGAACGTAGAGATCCTGCGCAAGAACTCGCTGATCAAGCCACGGCCGACTTGGTACAAGGGGCCGACGGAACATGACAAACACTGGCCCGCGCTTCTGAACTATCTCCGCGAAGTCAAAAAGTGGAAGGATGCATCCGAGTCGCTGGATGACTCATCCTCCGAGATCGTCTCCCTGCTCGCGAATCCAGCCGAGGATGAGTTCAGATGTCGGGGACTGGTCGTTGGCTATGTCCAGTCCGGAAAGACTGCAAATATGACCGCGGTCATCGCCAAGGCCGTGGATGCTGGCTACAACCTGATCATTCTTCTCGGTGGCGTCACAAACAAGCTTCGTGCACAGACTCAGCGCCGCATCGAAGCAGATGTTGTGAACAGGCACGGCACCCTGTGGCAGAAGTACACCACTGCGGAAGACAGCGGCGACTTTGTCAGGCCTCCAAACGGTCAATTTGTGATGCCGCACAAGGGTGGCGCTCAGCTGGCTGTAATTAAAAAGGAGTCTACGCGCCTCGAGAAATTGCTCGAGACTGTGACAAATACGGCTCGGCCAATTAAGCGAAAGCTCAAGGCACTGATCATCGATGACGAGTGCGATCAGGCATCCGTGAATTCCGGTGCCGATGATGAAGAGATGACTCGGATCAACGAAGCGATCCGAAGGCTGATAGCGGCGCTGCCTTGCGTTTCGTACGTCGGCTATACCGCCACGCCGTTTGCAAACGTATTCATCAATCCGTTCCCGGTTCGCGCAGACAAACTGGACGACCTCTATCCCGAGGACTTCATTACAGCACTGCCTCGTCCCAAGGGCTACTTCGGCACACTTGAGGTTTTCGGTGAGGCCGACGCATCCGCCGACGATGATGCTGTCGACTTCGGACGAGACATGTTCCGATCCATACCGTCGGAAGAGGTCGATCAGCTGGTTCCTAAGGGAAAGAACGGCCACAAAACTTTCACGCCGGATGTGACGCCTCAGCTTCAGAAGGCAATCGTCTGGTTCCTGATCACTTGCGCCGTTCGCCGCGCGCGAGGGCAGCAGAGCGAGCACATGACGATGCTTGTTCACACCTCCGCATACATTGCACAGCACGACAGCATGGCGGATGCCATTCGCGCCTGGCTGGCAGCCAATCGTCGCTCTATTGAATCGCTCTCCGGAGCCGTCGGAGACTTGGTGCGCCAAGTTTTCTCAGAGGAGATTGTCAGAAGCCCCCTGAGTGATCAGAGCGACCCAACACTCTTGGACAGCACACTCAAGCCCCTCCTCCCGGAGGTTCTGGAAGCCTTGGAACTCGTTGTTGAGAACGGCGAGAGTCTCGAGCGCCTGGACTTTACTGGCGATGCGAAGACCTACATTGTCGTGGGCGGATCGGTGCTGGCGCGCGGACTTACCCTTGAAGGACTCTCAGTGTCTTTCTTCCTGCGCACCTCTCGCCAGTACGACACGTTGCTACAGATGGGGCGCTGGTTTGGGTTCAGAAAGGGATACGAGGATCTCCCGCGCCTCTGGACGACCCAAGACCTGATATCAAACTTCCGAGCGCTGGCGCAGGTAGAAGAGGAGATCCGAAAGGAAATTTCCACCTATCGTTCGGCAGAGGTTTCGCCACTGGACTTCGCAGTAAAGGTTCGGTCAATTCCCGGACTCGCGATCACGTCAGCGGCGAAGATGCGGCATGCAATCAGGACGAGCATCAGCTTCGACGGAAAGCACGAGCAAACGACTCGCTTTGATCACACCGACTCGGACGTGGTTTCCAGGAACTGGAGCGCCGCGGCGAGCCTTGTTGACCAGCTGATTGCTGAGAAGTACTCGCGGATAAAGGACAACGTCTTCATGGATGTTCCCGGCACTGTAGTTCGAAAGTTCTTGGCCAACTACAGCATGTGCGACAAGCAGCTAAATCTCACCAAGGAGATGTTGCTGACCTACATTGATGGATCCGCCAGTCGCATGCCGTTCTGGAATGTCGCGATTGTGAGCTCCAGCAGGGCTGAGCGGCGAGTCCAATTGGGTGGCCTGAGTGACATTGGACCTGTCATTCGTTCCAGGTTGCCCGAGTCATCTGACTATGCCGACATCAAGGCTTTGATGTCGAAACAAGATGTGCTCGCTGATGTTGAGGACTCTGATGCTCAGTCGACCGATGGATGGGAAAAGCTGAAGAGCTATCGTCCCGATACTCCCCTTCTCTTGGTGTACCCGATAGACAGTGTCTCTGAACCGAGCAGGGCCGGCGATCATCGCGTAGCACTGAACGCCAAGGGCGACCTCATCGGCCTCGGATTCGTATTCCCAGGGCACATTGACCGAACCGGTCGTTACTTCAGCGTGGAACTGAACGTCCCTACGCCAGATCAGCTCGAGGATGGGGAAGCAGGCAATACAGAGCAGGCGCAGGATGCGTGAGACTGCCCACGAACACTGGCTCTCGCTTCGCAGCAGCACGCAGCGGAGAGACGGAGTGGACGTCGCAACGGTGGCCGCAGGGGTTGACTCCGGGTTTGGTGCCATTCGCTATGCACTTACACCTGACGCAGCTCCGAGACTGCTGATTCCAGTGTCAGCTGGGGTGTCGGCCTCTGATGTACGAAAGCTTGGGGGACCCAGCGTTGATATATCTATCACGCGACTTTCGCTCAGTGGCATCTGGTCGCTCTACGTCGACATTGGTCTTCGCGAGCGGCGACTGGAGAGTCTTTTCGGCGATCTCTGCACGCAAATCATTTCTAGAATCGCAGACGGCATACCTCCGCTGGCCGCCGTGGCGTCCTGCATCAGAGATTTTCGAATTCTACTGGCAGAGGAGCCTCAAGCTCCGGTTGACGTGAGCACGGTGCTCGGCTTGCTCGGCGAGCTTGTGGTTCTTCGAGAGGGTGTAAGGCGAAGCGCGCAGGCAGTTGACTCCTGGACCGGCCCCTTGGGTCAACGACACGACTTTCGAGGTCCAGGCGGCGCGTTGGAAGTCAAGTCCACCGCCTTTCTGCAGAGCTCAAATGTGCACATCCATGGGCTCGAACAGCTCTCTCCGCCCGCTGACACCCCGCTTTGGTTAGCTCACGTAGTGCTTGAGAGGGCTGCGGCCGGAAATGTTTATGTAGAACAGCTCTGCAAAGAGTTGATCGCATTGGGAGTTAAGGAAGATGCCATTGTCAGTCGTCTGGCATCGATGGGCTGTCAGGACTCCAGGGCTCCGGAGTGGAACGCTCTGCGCACCACCTTGGAGGCCATCAGGCTTTATTCAGTCTCTGACAACTTCCCAAGGCTCACCACCAGCCTGCTGCCACATGGACAACTTCCGGCCGGCGTTGGCGATGTCCAATACACGATTGATTTGGGTTCAGCCGCGGACCAATTGGTACCGAGCACTCAGCATGAACACGTCTACGAGGCGGTCTTCTCATGAAACTTGAGCTGTACAGCGAACCCTTCTCAAAGAATGGGAACCTTGCGGGGGAAGGCTTCAAGCGACTGTTGGGGAGACCCAATCTCAACCTGCTTCAGACATTAGTGCGCGAGAGTCTGCAGAACGTAATTGACGCAACCCTGCCTGGACGATCCCCTGAGGCACGTATTCGCCTGCGAAAGTTGAGGGACACCGAGCGGAACACCCTGTCGAACTCAGTGTTGGCCCAGATGCCAGCCGGCGGTCCTTCCAAGCAGATTCTCAGCGACTCTTTGGAGAAGCCCGAACTCTGGGTTTTTGAGATAGCCGATTTTGGTACGGTGGGCCTTTCTGGCCCTGTAGAGGCCGATGTCGCGCCGTCGGGAGAGGAGCGGGCTAACTTCGTCAACTTCCTCAAGAACGTTGGGGCAGCACGAGACAGCCACCAAGGTGGCGGCACCTACGGTTATGGAAAGAGCTCGCTCTACGCAATGAGTTCGTGCTCGCTTGTCCTAGTTGATAGCCAAACTTTCAATGAGGGAAAGCCGGTTCGCCGTCTTATGGCCTGCCACTTGGGAGAGGCTTTCGACGCGAGTTTCGGAACTGGCATTCGGCGTTTCACGGGGCGCCACTGGTGGGGCATGCCCGCGGGCAGCGACAGCGTGGCTCCCGCGACCGGAGCGCACGCACTCGACTTGAGTGGCGAGTTGGGGATGTTCTCTCGATCCGAGGCTGATAGCGGGACCTCTATCGTTATCGTAGATCCCGAGCTTGAAGTCTCTTCCACCCAGGAACTGGGTCGTGAGCTGATTACGTGCGTACTCCTGAACTTCTGGCCAAGAATGTCGGATTCGACCGCGGCTGACCGCCGCCTGACGGTCAGCATCGAGATTGACGGCCAGCCGCTGGATGTCCCAGCGCCTGAGGCTTTCCCGCCACTGGACCTCTTCTGCCGGGCACTCGCCGACATTCGTTCCAATGCGGGTTCATTGAAGGACGTTCGATCTCAGCGTCCTGCAAAGGCATTGGGCAAGCTCGCATTCGCCCCGGGGGTCGCGGCGCAGAGGCATCCACTGGCTTCTTCCAATGGTGAAGACATCCTGGCAGGTGCATCGCACATTGCCTTGATGCGCCCTGTCGAATTAGTGGTGAAGTACTTACGCGGCGCCCCCTATCCAGACTCCCTGCATGAGTGGGCAGGGGTTTTTGTCTGCTCGGCTGAGTCGGAGGTGGAGGAAGCCTTTGCTCAGGCGGAGCCACCAACGCACGATGACTGGGCACCGGACAATCTTCCCAAAGGAAAGCAACAGACGATGGTTCGAGTCGGCATGCGGGCTCTCAGAACCCATGCCGATACATTTGTGCCTACCAAGTCGCTCAGCAGATCAGCGGACCCGGCGTCCCCCAGTCTCGCGGCAACTGCTGGGCAAATGGGGCGCTTTCTCTCACCCACAAGCGCCCGCGGCGCTGGAAAACCTGAACCATCCAGGCGCGGTGGTCCATCACCCAAGAAGGGCGTCCGGCTATCTTCACCCGAGATGATTGGACTCTCTCTTGCTCAAGACGGCGCAGCACTTGCGACGTTCAGGGTTGATCTGACCAATGACGGGAGCCAAGGACCACTGACGCTCATCGTCGAGCCGAAGCTGGTCGCTGATGGCAATGGAATCAGTGCAGAAGACGTACCCTCGAATCTGCTTCCACGACTACACAGCGTGTCACTGGAAGCACACGACCTGAGCTGCAAGGGTCAGATCCTCGACGTTGGGCTATTGAGCGGGGAGGTTACCGCGGTTGTTCGAATGGTCAAGGGCGCTGCTGTGACTGTCGCAGTCCGAGTACTTAGTGAGGACGCGGCATGAGCAGAATCGCGTATCCGTACCTAAGAATTCCCGATGAAGCGGTCCAGTTCAGTGGCTGGTTCGTGGGAGACCCCAACGCTCCACTTCTTCCTGCACCGGAAGTCCTGGCTGACTGGGACTACGCCCGCGATTTGGTCGTACGCGGGAGTGTTCAGATTGATTGGGATTCCGCGTCCGAGTCGCTTCAGTTTGGAGAGGGAGATTGGCTGGCATCCGCACAGCTTCTGATTGGAACAGGACAGGGGCAGTTGCCTAGGCAAGTTCAGTACGCACAGGCGCTCCCACTCTCCAAGCAAAACCCATCAGCCCTTCTGGAGGTATCGGTTCCAGGCAGCACGCTGTCCTCTCAGCTGGTCATGCGTTTGACGATTGCGTTGACCACGCCGTCCGGTGAAGCAACGCCACTTTCACCAGTGCTGAAAGGGTCTCGCTTGTGGGAGAGCAGTTGTGATGTGCTGATCGAAGACGGAGGCTCTTCCAGATTCCCGGTCTCCGCCATTGGCTTCGGAGCTGCCTTCGCCGGCAAGCCGCATGAGCATGCTCCTTGGTATGTCGAATGGCGGCCAGAGGATCTTTCCGGCGACTTTTCCTCGAAGGTCGTTCTCTATGTCAACTCTGACGAGGAGACATTCCTTGAGAAGTTCCTGTTGGGTGATCGCGCAACTATCCAGGCAGTGCTTGGCGGCGTCGCCTCACACATGTGCTCGACCATTCTCCTGCGTAACAGCAAGGACTTGGATCTCGAAGCGTTCGAGGAGGGTTCGGTTGGCGCGGTGGCGAATCACTGGCTCAGTCAGGCGTTCCCCAACGAAGGCGGGCTAGCAGGTATCGTCCGATTGCTCGAGAGTGACCCTGGGGCATTCAACGCTGCACTGATTGCATCCGCCGATGTTGGAGAGCAGACCACATGACCACCATTCTTCTCCCAAGATTGTCCCGTTTGGGCGTCAGCCGCCTGGTGGCGGAGCTCGGCACGGATTACTCGTCCGACGATGCCGTAGCCTTTTTGAATGACCACGCCTCACTATCGAGCTATGCAGCAAGTGGGGGAGTCAGAGAGCTTCGTGTGGCTGAAGAGATCGCCGCGACTATTCGCAAGACTGCGGAGGGGTGTGGGTTTCCCACCTTGTCGGGGCAGACCGGGCGCGCCAAGTTCGATCGTGACGCAGCCATTGCCCTTGCGTCGTTTGGCTCACTAGCAAGTGGCGAAGGGTTGCGGGATGACGTCTGGGCCTATCTGACCACTGTATTGCTGCCCGACGTTGTGCGCTGGCGATTCGAGAGCAAGTCTCAAGAGCGATTCAGCGGCGGGGTACGTAATGCTCTGCAGCGGCTCTACATGCGAGCGTCAGCGCTTGACTTGGGACCCGAAGCGGGCGTTGATCGGTGGCGCCTGCTGAGAGCTCTGACAGAGGACGCCCATGTAGCGATCTTTGAGCGTCCACTGATTGGCGGGAACTGGGTACTTGCAAAAGCTATCGCCCACGGTTGGGCCCAAGCGGCAGCAAGTGAGTCCAAAGGGAACATGGAAGACATCATGCGTTGCGCCATAAAGCTCCTGCGCCTCAGGTACCAGATCGTTGATCTTGGCGTACTGGGAGATCAGGAGCTCGCTGACACCGTTGCGAGCGTATTCAAGGACGCAGCGGCCCAAGTGGCCGAAGTGGTCTGATTCTTATTGAAAAGTGCCCCAGGGCATGACATCCTGGCGGCGTTAGAGGGGCGCATCTGCGCCCCTATTTATAATTGTGAAGCAAGGCATGCACATCCCAGTCGTCGACATCTTCGCAGGCCCTGGTGGGCTGGGCGAAGGGTTCTCCGCTTACACCCCCTCTCGCTCTTCAAAGTCACGTCCGTTCAAGATCGCCATTTCGGCCGAAATGGAGGTCAATGCAGCCAGGACGCTTCGACTTCGCGCGTTCTATCGCCAGTTCGCGCCCCACAAGGTGCCGGATAGCTACTACGACTACGTGGCAGGACGAGTAGACCGGCCTTGGACGGATGCGACCAAGGCTGAGTGGGAGAATGCCTGTCATGAGGCGAGGCAGTTGAAGCTCGGTGATCCCGAAGACGACAAGGTGCTTCATGCCCGCATTCGCGAAGTTGCGTCGCAGGAAGACCCGTGGGTTCTGATTGGTGGACCGCCCTGCCAAGCGTACTCCTTGGTCGGGCGCGCCAGAAACCGGGGCGTAGTGGGCTACAAGGCAGAGGAAGATCCGCGCCACTTCCTCTATCAGCACTACTTGAAGATCATCAAGAAGTACTCACCCGCTGCGTTTGTGATGGAGAACGTCAAGGGCATTCTCTCCTCGAAGGTAGGTGGTGAGCTGATGTTCCCGCGCATTCTCGCGGACCTTCGAGCTCCTGGTGGCCGGAACGGCCCGCGCTACCGAATTATCCCTTTGGTAAAGGATCAGAGTGGTCTGTTCGATGACGACG
The DNA here is from genome assembly GCF_056861055.1 of Stenotrophomonas sp. 115C5. Taxonomy (NCBI): domain Bacteria; kingdom Pseudomonadati; phylum Pseudomonadota; class Gammaproteobacteria; order Lysobacterales; family Lysobacteraceae; genus Stenotrophomonas; species Stenotrophomonas sp. 115C5. Next base: position 72,907 of record NZ_JBSPUQ010000016.1, on the reverse strand, counting down.
ATGGACGCCGTTACATTCTGAGGGCCGAGGAGCTTGGTGTTCCTCAGGCACGGCACCGCGTGGTTCTTTTCGGTGTCCGGGAGGACATTGACGTTTCATCGCTACGCCAGATCAATCGCGCGCCGGCCAAATACAGCGTGGGCGAAGTGATCGGCGGAATGCCTCATCTCAGAAGCGGCATCACCAATATCGATTTCGATAACTGGCCCGATGCCGCCCGGGAGATTCTGCTCCGTGCGGCAGAGCTGTCTGACGATGCGAAGGTTTCAGCTGAACTACGCAGCCAAGCGAAACTGGTACCTGCGCTTGATGCAGGCGCTGGCGGCAGGGCCAGGCCGTGGACGGCATCCGTGAATGAGGTTCCGGAGCATCTCAAGCCGTGGTTGCTGGACGAGCGCCTCGGCTACATTCTGAATCATGAGGTTCGCCCTCATATGTGGATGGATCTCGTCCGCTATGGATACGCATCGGCTTTCGCGAAGATTCATGGCAGGTCGCCGCGTGGTGCTGGCGAATTCCCTGAAGCCATGCATCCGGATCATGAGAACTGGACAAGCGGTAAGTTTGTTGACCGCTTCAAGGTTCAACGCAGGGATGAGTCAAGCTCTACAGTGACAAGCCATCTTCAAAAGGACGGCCATTATTTCATTCACCCGGACCCGTCGCAGTTGAGAAGCCTATCTGTACGTGAGGCAGCAAGGTTGCAGACGTTCCCTGACAACTACTTCTTCGAAGGGTCGCGAGGTGCGCAGTTCCGCCAGGTTGGAAATGCAGTTCCACCTTGGATGGCTCGGCAGATTGCCGATACGGTCTACTCCGCATTAGTTTCTTGACCCCAAGAAAGCTCAATAAATTGCGAGTTCGAATTAATAAAATTTCGAAGCTCATTCAAAGTAAAGCCTGTTGAATTTTTGAGAGCGCACTCCCAAACTATTGCAACTCTCCACCCCGTTTCAAGAAGTCTCTCCTGAACCAGCTGATCTCGCTTACGATTACTGTCGAATTTTTCAATCCAGAACTCCGGCCGCGTCGCCGGAGTCGCTGCGTATCGGCAGCCGAGATGACGATGCCAAAAGCATCCATGGACAAATACTGCCACTCGGTGCCGAACTAAAACCAAATCAGGTGCCCCTGGTAGTCGCGCAACATTCAGCCGATACCGAAATCCAGCTTGGTGAAGAAATTTTCTCACCAACAGCTCGGGCCGAGTTCCCTTTCCTCGAATGCCAGCCATCATCAGAGAACGCTTTGATCGCGAGACAGAGTCAATCATAAGCAATCCGTCTTAACGAGGGAAAATGCGCGAGTTATAAATTACTTATAATGATCTCTAACCATATTATAAACATTTAACTTCATTTTTCCCATGAATTCATTCCTGTACTCAGAAGGATTGAAGCCCATCAAGCTATCCAACTCCGCTTCAACATCAGCCGCCGGAAGGATCTCTCTATACTTCCCCTTGTCAGAACTGAACCTCAGATAGGCGCTCTCAGCGAACCTATCGATAAACGCTCCGACCATCGCATACCTTTCCTTGATTGCAAAGGTCCGGACAGAATTCACCGACGCGCTGTCGGGGGCGCAAGAGACACTGAAGCTCCAATTCTTCTTTCCTTGGGAGCGACTATTCAGGTACTCATTCACGTCGATGACGAAAGATACGCTCTCGTCACTATCATAGGGATGTAGATGCTCAGTCTTTGAAAAATCCAATGATCCCTTCAGCGAACTGTTGCATGACTGACATGAAGGAATGAGATTGTAAAGTGAGAGCGCAAGAAATGGAAACTTATGCTTCGGATAGAAATGATCTAGGGTGGGCCGAAATGCGCCATCCTCTCCCTTATAAACAGTTATTGCGAGAGACTGCTGGCAGTAAGGGCACATCACATACTGAAACGCCTCGCAAAGAGAGTAGGCATTCCATCCAACCCTCTCCTTATCGCAGAATGATGAGTATTTAACAACTGATTTTATTCTGTCGAAAATCTGGCGTACGGCCCCATCAGGGCGTCCATCAATTATTTTTTCGAAACTGGAAACAGCATCCTTAATTTCAGCAACAGACCCCACGGAAATCGCCTTTTCGTGATTCGAGAAGAACTCACTCAAGAACTTACTACCCCAAGGATCTGGCCTCTCAGCTTCCTTTCTGAGAAGGGAATTCACATAGGCCTCATGACTTTTGACGGCAGCAGCCGGCCAAGCATTTTTAATTGATATTATCACCCTGCCTCCGCGCCAAAAAATTCCTTACAACCGGATCGTCGATTTGACCGACCAAATATCTGTCGCGAGCATTATGCCCACCGCTTGACACCAACCTCTTCATTACTCGAGCAGAGAATTCACCAATAGTCCCGGCCCCGGCAGTGCTTTCAATTATAGTTTCCAGAGGAGCACCAAAGCACTTATGAGATGCATCCAAGTCGCCCTCCCCCACTCTAATTACGAAATCCCTTGGAAAGTCCGACATCAGAACTGGAGAATGAGTCGCGACTATGACTTGAATGGTCTCAAATTTCCCCCTCTCCCTATAAATGAACCTGTTAAGGAAATTGATATATTTTTGCTGCCAAGCGAGATGGAGAAATGCGTCGCCCTCATCGATCATAAGAACTACGTTACGAACTCCATTTACCTGAAGCTCATCGATGGCGGACCGCAGGTCGATGAATTGCCGCACAAGCGCCTCAGCACCTGAGCTTAGGCCTGATATCTCGAAATGCAAGAGTTCTTCAACCTCCGTATCAAGTCGGGCCCGCCAGGCATCACTGACCGGGGCCCCCGTCCTCGCCACCTTGCTACCAAGCTCATCAAATACCCAGCGAAAGCTCTCAAAAGAAGGGAAAAGACGATCAACATCGTCCAACCCTGTCTCGAGCGAATTTCGCAGCTTCCGTGCTACGGAAGCTCGAGTACGCACACCATTTGATTCAAACGCAATGGCAGCGAGGACAATATTTGAATAGCCAGTCCCATATCTGTGACGCATGTACCGTCTGATTGAAGTTCGAAGGTTTCCTTGAGTCCTCAGCATTTCTCTCTGGCGTCCTCCAGCCCCCCCGCCTCGTTTGCCCGCAAGTTCGCGCCAGCTCTGTGATGCGAGAGTATAGTCTCTAAGGGAAGACCCTAGATAATCCTTCAGCTCGGGCGCTAGACGGACTGGAATTTCCATGGCCGCCGCCAAGATTGCATCAAGACCTCTCTCTAGCGGCACCGCTAGTCGTGCAACCACGGTATTGGCGAATTGGAATTCTCTAGCGAGAGTAGCGACAACATCATGGTCTGGCGTTGAATTCACCTTGGTTCCGTCTAGAACCTTGAACCGCTTACCATTTCTCGGAAACCTAGACTTTGAAAGTGGGGCCGGGGTGAAGTAAATCACTCCATAGTCCGATAGCACGCCATCGACCTCGATGGCCGAATTATCTTCTGTATGAATGCTCTCGCACAGCTTGGAGAGAAGCTCCGTTTTCCCAGACCCATTGGCACCAACAAGTAGCGACATGGAGTGTGCATTGAAAACGTTCCAAGCACGACCCTCCCTGACGGGAAGAGGCACAAGATTTACAAATCGTCCTTCATACTGAAATGAGTAAATCATCAGCATCCTTTGCTATTTAATGTAAAAAAGAAGGGCGACTTCTAGGCCGCCCTTCCGATTCACACTGACCAATCAAACCCCAACAGGATTAGCCTTCTCCGGATCAATCTTGTACTGCTTGATCGCCCGGGCCACATCCTTCGCGGTCATCTTCCCTTCCTTCGCCAGCGCCGCAATCGCGGCATGCGCGATGTAGTACCGGTCAACCTCAAAGAACCGGCGCAGGTTCGCACGCGTATCCGAACGACCGAAACCATCGGTACCCAGCACGGTGTACGACATCGGCACGAACGCACGGATCTGGTCCGCATACGCACGCACGTAGTCGGTGGCGGCAATCGCCGGGCCCTGGCGGCCTTCCAGCAGCTCGGTCACGTAGGCCTTGCGCTGCTCACCTTCCGGATGCAGGCGGTTGGCACGTTCCACGTCGAAACCATCGCGACGCAGTTCGTTGAAGCTCGGGCAGCTCCAGATATCAGCGGTCACGCCGAAGTCCTTGTCCAGCAGCTCGGCGGCAGCAATGGCTTCGCGCAGGATGGTGCCGGAGCCCAGAAGCTGCACGCGCAGCTCGCCCTTCTTCGGCTTGCCGGCGTCGGTCAGCAGGTACATGCCCTTGACGATGCCTTCGGCCGCGCCTTCCGGCATTTCCGGGTGGGTGTAGTTCTCGTTCATCAGGGTGACGTAGTAATACTCGTCCACCTGGTCTTCCATCATGCGCTTGGTGCCGTGCTGCAGAACCACGGTCACTTCGAAGCCGAAGGTCGGGTCGTAGCTGCGCACGTTCGGGATGCCACCGGCCACCAGATGGCTGAAGCCATCTTCGTGCTGCAGGCCTTCACCGTTCAGCGTGGTGCGGCCGGCGGTGCCACCCAGCAGGAAGCCGCGGGTACGCATGTCCGCAGCCTGCCAGGCGATGTCGCCCACACGCTGGAAGCCGAACATCGAGTAGTAGATGTAGAACGGCAGCATCGGCACATTGCTGACCGAGTAGCTGGTACCGGCGGCCATCCACGAGCTGATCGCACCCGGCTCGCTGATGCCCTGCTGCAGCACCTGGCCGCTCTGGTCTTCGCGGTAGAACATCAGCTGGTCGGCGTCGACCGGCTTGTACTTCTGGCCAAACGGCGCGTAGATGCCGATCTGGCGGAACAGGCCTTCCATGCCGAAGGTACGGGCTTCGTCGGCCACGATCGGCACGATGTGCGGGCCCAGTTCCTTGTCACGCAGGGTGATGTTCAGGCTCTGCACGAAGGCCATGGTGGTGGAGTAGCTGCGCTCGCCGCTGCTCTTCAGCAGGCGCTCGTAGGCTTCCAGCTTCGGCGCCACGAAGGTCTTGTCGGCCTTGCGGCGGCGCTGCGGCAGGTAACCGCCCAGCGCGGCACGGCGTTCCTGCAGGTACTGCACTTCCGGCGAATCCGGGCCCGGGTGGTAGAACGGCACCTGGCCGTCGGCCAGCTGCGCGTCGGTCACCGGAATGTTGAAGCGGTCGCGGAAGTGGCGCACCGCTTCGTCGTCCAGCTTCTTGGTCTGGTGGGTCGGGTTCAGTGCCTCACCGGCGCTGCCCATGCCGTAACCCTTCACGGTCTTGGCCAGGATGACGGTCGGCATGCCCTTGGTGTTCACGGCCTGGTGGTAGGCGGCGTACACCTTGTGCGGGTCGTGGCCACCACGGTTCAAGCGCCAGATGTCGTCGTCGCTCAGGCCGGCCACCATCGCAGCGGTTTCCGGGTACTTGCCGAAGAAATGCTCGCGGGTATACGCGCCGCCGAAGGCCTTGCAGTTCTGGTATTCGCCGTCGACGGTTTCCATCATCAGCTTCTTCAGGACGCCATTGGTGTCCTTGGCCAGCAGGGCATCCCAGTAACCGCCCCACAGCAGCTTGATCACGTTCCAGCCGCCGCCACGGAACACGCCTTCCAGTTCCTGGATGATCTTGCCGTTGCCGCGCACCGGACCGTCCAGGCGCTGCAGGTTGCAGTTCACCACGAAGATCAGGTTGTCCAGGCCTTCACGGCCGGCCAGGGCGATGGCACCCAGGGTTTCCGGCTCGTCGCTCTCGCCGTCGCCGATGAAGCACCACACCTTGCGGTCGGACTTCTCGATCAGGCCACGGTTTTCCAGGTAGCGCATGAACTGCGCCTGGTAGATGGCGGCCAGCGGTCCCAGGCCCATCGACACGGTCGGGGTCTGCCAGTAGTCCGGCATCAGCCACGGGTGCGGGTACGAGGACAGGCCACCGCCGTCCACTTCCATGCGGAACTTGTCCAGCTGCTCTTCGCTGATGCGGCCTTCCAGGAAGGAACGCGCGTAGATGCCCGGGGCGCTGTGGCCCTGGATGAACAGCAGGTCGCCCGGGTGGTTTTCGCTCGGGGCGCGCCAGAAGTGATTGAAGCCCACGTCGTACAGGGTGGCGCCGGAGGCGAACGAGGCGATGTGGCCGCCCAGGTCACCCGGCTTGCGGTTGGCGCGCACCACGGTGGCCATCGCGTTCCAGCGGATGATCGAACGGATGCGCCATTCCAGCTCGGCATTGCCCGGGCTCTTGGCCTCGAGCTGCGGCTCGATGGTGTTGACGTACTCGGTGGTGGGAGAGAACGGCAGGTAGGCGCCCGAACGACGGGTCAGTTCCACCATGCCTTCCAGCAGCTGATGCGCGCGCTCGGAGCCCTCGACATCAATAACGGCCTTCAACGACTCGATCCACTCCTGGGTTTCCACAGGATTCGGGTCGTTGTTCAGCACCTCGTTCAACCAGTTCATTAGCGCTCCCATAACCGCACGCACGCGCGCGACTGTTGTATAGATTTCTAGACCGCAAAGTGTAGCGCACCAAGGGCTTTCGTCACTTGGCTACGCAGGCGTATGGATGCAACCGGCCAGTGTCCGCAAGGGGCTTGCAAGCGCCCTTGACGGCCCTGCGGCGGGCCTTGGCGGCTGCGCGGGCTGTCGCTTGCGGGCCGCTGCGCCCATGTGCAGGACGCAGTGTTACTGCTGCCGATGACGGTTGTGGGGCAGCGCCGGGGCCACGGCGAGCGCCGTTCGGGCTTCGCCACTGAGCCAGCGACAACGTGTCGCACCTGCCTCTGGATTGCCGCTGGCCGTGGGCCCAAGGTGGCCCGTGAGTGATGGGCCCGGTGGCCCTGCTCCCTTCCACAGCATCGCCGGGGCGCCTCGCAAGGGGCGCCCCTTTTGGTGTGGGTGGGGCTGGCCGTGGCCCAAATCGCACCTGCTTGTGGCCGGATCGGGTGTTGTCGCTTTCGACATATCGATATATCGTTTGCACACTCGTTTACCGATATATCGAAATGAGCCGAAGCCCCTCTCCCAGAGCCCGCTCCATCGATTCGGCGGTGCCCCGCCGCAACGGCCAGCCACGTGTGCTGAGCCGCGGCGACCTGCGCCTGCTGGTGCTGGCCCTGATCGGCGAGCAGCCGCGCCATGGCTACGAGCTGATGCAGCTGATCAGCAACCAGTTCATGCAGGCCTATACGCCCAGCGCCGGCACCATGTACCCGCTGCTGGCCAGCTTCGAGCAGGCCGGCTGGATCGAGGCCGAGGAAGTGGACGGCAAGCGGATCTTCCGCATCACCGCCGCCGGCGAGTTCGAGCTGAAGGTGCAGCGCACCCAGGTGCGCCTGGCGCAGCGGCGTGCCTTCGACCGCGCCCGCGAGATCACCAAGGCCTCGCTGCCGGCGCCGCTGGCCTGCGCCCTGCGCGAGTTCAAGCGGGCGCTGGTGCATCACCACGGCCGCTGGGCCGAGGGCGAGGCGGACGAAGTGGCGGCGCTGCTGACGCGGGCGTCTGCCCTGCTCAACGGTACCGCCGGTAGCGAGGCATCACCGCTTTCAACGACCCAGCCAGACTGAATCCAGCCAGGTCTCCCCTACGCCGCGCGCCCCCGCGCGACACCTTTACAGGTAACCCCATGACCGAACATAACAACACGCGCCTGCGCCTGGATGTGCGCTTCCGTGAATTGACCGTGCTGCGCACTGAAGAGGTCACCCCGCACATGCGCCGCATCGTGCTGGGTGGCGACGCGCTGGCCGGCTTCGATTCGCCCGGCGCCGACGACCACATCAAGCTGTTCTTCCCCAACGCTGCGGGCGAGATGGTGCTGCCGGTGCTGACCGCCGAAGGCCGCAGCTACCCGGACGGCAAGGAGCCCTCGCCCGCCCGCGACTACACCCCACGCTGGTGGGACCACGAAGCCGGCGAGCTGGCCATCGACTTCGTGCTGCACGACCAGGGCGTGGCCGGGCCGTGGGCCGAGCAGGCGCAGGCCGGCGACGTGCTGGTAATCGGTGGCCCGCGCGGTTCGTTCGTGGTGGCCGACACCTACGACGCCTATGTGCTGATCGGCGATGAAACCGCGCTGCCGGCCATCGCCCGCTGGCTGGACGTGCTGCCGGAAGGTGCCGAGGTGCAGGCGTACATCGAAGTGCGCGATGAGGCTGAACGCCAGGACCTGCCGCAGTACGAGAACGTGCGCATCCACTGGCTGGAGCGCAATGGCTTCCCGGCGGCGACCAGCACCCTGCTGGAAGACATGCTGACCGACTTCGAGGCGCCGGAAGGTGATGTCTTCTACTGGATCGCCACCGAATCGCGTCGCGCGCGGATGATGCGCAAGTTCATCGAAGGCCACCTGGGCGTGCCACGCGACTGGATCCGCTCGACCGGCTACTGGAAGGCCCACCCGGACGAAACCGACGGCGATTGACCGGGCAGCCGGTGGGTGCGGACCCTGCTTGGTGGGTGCGGACCGTTGGTCCGCACGCCCTTGACCATGTAGAGCCGAGCCCACGCTCGGCTGCTTTTCGCTCCACCCTCGCGCTACGCGCGATGAGCCGAGCGTGGGCTCGGCTCTACAGGTATTCCGCCGCCCGGTTCAACGCATCAGCCGGCAAGCAATGCGACAATCGCGCTCCTTTCCTGCAGCAACGAGGCCCACATGGCCAAACTGACCCTGGCCAGCGTGGACGCGCTGCGTACCCGCTTTGCCGATGACGCCGCCTGCGATGCTGCGCTGGCCGCGTTCGCCGACACCGCCGCCCTGCGCACGCCGTTGCGTGAGCTGGTGGAGGCACAGCACCGCTACCTGCAGGCCGAGTTCGAAGTGGCGCAGGTGGCCGACGTGCTGCGCCGCGACCAGAAGTACGCGCCGGTGGGCCGGCCTTCGATCAACATCGTGCAGCTGCGCAAGCAGCAGGCCGCGACCAAGCAGGCCGCGCTGATCGCACGCCAGGTCGTGGCGCAGGCCGCGCAGACCTTCGTGCGCGTGAGCGGGATGACGGTGAAGGCCAAGCAGAGCCCAAGCGAAGCGTGCGTGGCATGGTTGGGCGCGCTGCGCTGAGGGATCGTGCGGACCAACGGTCCGCACCCACCAGATGCAGGTTGGCGTCTACCGGTTAGTGCCGGCCGCTGGCCGGCAACCCCATCAGCATCGGGCACCCCGCATGCAGCCGGCCAGCGGCCGGCTCTACCGGCACCCAAAAAGAAGGCCCGCTTTTCAGCGGGCCTTCTGCCTTCTCACGACGAGTGAGTTGGATGCATCAAGCAGCCGGCTTTTCGCCGGTGGCTTCGGTGGTGATGCGGATCTTCACTTCATCACTGACGTTCGGGGCATAGGCGCCGACGCCGAAATCGCTGCGCTTCAGGGTGGTGGTGGCATCGAAGCCGGCGGCCGGAACCTTGGCCATCGGGTGCTCGCCGCCGCCGTTGACGGTGACGTCCAGGGTGACCGGCTTGGTGATGCCCTTGATGGTCAGGTCACCGGTGACGGTCAGCTTGTTGGTGCCAGCGGCTTCCACCTTGGTGCTCTTGAAGGTGGCATCGGCGAACTTGGCAGCGTCGAAGAAGTCGGCGCTCTTCAGGTGCTCGTCGAACTTGGCGGTGAAGCTGTTCAGGCCGCTCAGCGGCAGCTTCACTTCCACGGTGGACTTGGTCACGTCTTCGGCGTTGTACACCAGGGTGCCTTCAACGTTGCCGAAGTGCGCGCTGGGATTGGAGAAGCCGAAGTGGCTCCACTGGGCCAGCACGTCGGTGTGGGTCGGGTCCAGCTTGTAGGTGCCCGAGGCGATCTTGATCGCTTCAGCAGCCGGCGCGGCAGCGGCGGCATCAGCAGCCGGGGTGGCGGCCTGCTCGGTGGTGGCCGGGGCGGCGGCATCGGCGGCCGGGGCAGCGGTGTCGGCCGGCTTGGAGCAGGCGGCGATGGCCAGGGTCAGGGCCAGCGGCAGCAGCAGTTTACGGGTGGCGCTCATCTCAGGAACTCTCCGGATCGTAGGGTGGGGACAACAGGGGCCGCCAAGATGACGGCCCGAAACCGATACAGCGACTTACGCGATGCGCGCCGCTTCGTCGAACGACAGGCGCGGCAGACGCGGGAACAGGCCCGCCGAGTCACCGTAACCCAGGTTGACCAGGAAATTCGACTTGATGGACGTGCCGGCGAAGAACGCTTCATCCACCTTGGCTGCATCGAAGCCGGACATCGGGCCGGCATCCAGGCCCAGCGCGCGTGCGGCCAGGATCAGGTAGGCGCCCTGCAGGCTGCCGTTGCGGATGGCGGCTTCGTGGCGGCCTTCCTGCGGGCCGTCGAACCAGGCCTTGGCATCGGTGTGCGGGAACAGGTACGGCAGCTTCTCGTGGAAGTCCAGGTCGAAACCGATGATGACGGTGACCGGGGCGGCCATGGTCTTGGCCAGGTTGCCTTCGGACAGGGCCGGGGCCAGCTTGTCCTTGGCGTCCTTCGAGGTGACGAAGACGAAGCGGGCCGGCGTGGTGTTGGCGGCGGTCGGGCCCCACTTCACCAGGTCGTACAGTTCCTTCAACAGGCTCTCAGGAACCGGCTTGTCGAGGAAGGCGTTCTGGGTACGGGCAGTACGGAACAGCTGATCGAGGGCAGCAGCGTCGAGCGCGTGGGACATCGGTGGATCTCCAGGGCGGCTAAGGGAAGTCAGTGCCCGCGGGCGGCGCGGGGCGAAACGACGAGCCGCAGTGTAGAGTGTCGCGACTGTTGCAACACCCAGCAGGGCTGAAACGAATTAATGCCACAGGTGAAACGATCGAGTGCGCCCTGGACGGTCACGGACGGCCGTGCGGGCAATGTCCGCCAGGCGGTCGCGCTGGCCTCTGCGCTGCGCCAGGGCACCCATCGGCCGCTGGTCCTGCAGCCCCGCGCACCCTGGCGCTGGCTGTCGCCGCGGCGGCTGCCCGGTGATGTGAACGGCTACGGCGAGGCCTTCGCGACGCTGGCGGCAGACGCCCCGGCGCTGGCGATCGGCTGTGGTCGCCAGGCCGCCGGCGCACTGCGCGTGCTACGCGCACGTGGCAGCCAGGTGGTGCAGATCCTCGACCCGCGCATCAACGCTCGCCACTGGGATGTGGTGGTGGTACCCGAACACGACGCCCTGCGCGGCAGCAACGTGCTGACCCTGCTCGGCAGCCTAAACCCGGTGGACGATGACTGGCTGGCCTGGGGCCGCGCCGCGTTCGCCGGCTTCAGCACCCTGCCGGGCCCGCGCACCGCGCTGCTGGTGGGCGGGCCGACACCGCTGGCGCCCTGGGACGAGACCGCGATGGTGGGCGTGTTCCAGGCGCTGGCCGAGCAGATCCGCAGCGAAGGCGGCAGCCTCCTGGCCACCACCTCGCGACGCACGCCGCCGGCCTTGGCCGAGATCCTGCGCGCGACCTTCACCGACCTGCCGCACGTGATCTGGGGCGACGGCGGCGACGGCACCAATCCCTATGGCGGCCTGCTCGGCTGGGCCAACCGCGTGGTGGTGTCGCCCGATTCGGTGAACCTGCTCTCTGAAGCCTGCGCCACGCGCATGCCGGTGATGGTGGCGCTGGCCAATACCGTGCAAGGCCGGCTGGCGCGCTTCCAGCAGCAGCTGCGCGAGCGCGGGCGGTTGCAGGCGCACTGGCTGGACTGGCAGTACGACCGCATCGAGCCGCTGCGCGAGACCGCTCGGGTAGCGGCAGAAGTGAAGCAACGCCTGGCGCTGGGGTAGTGCCGGCCGCTGGCTGGCAATCCTGGGCGCCTGGCATTGCGGTGGTGCCGGGCGCGCAGCGTTTTCTGAACATTTCGATCCGGTTGCGCGGTTAGAGTCCAGCTTCCCCCATCACGCTGAACGTCTTCATGCGCACCCTGCTCCTGCTGCCCCTGGCCCTGCTCGCTGCCTGCTCCACCACGCCCACCGAACTGGACCCGATTTCCTACCAGTGCCAGCAGCAGCTGGACGCGTATCGCGAACAACCGGCCTTGCGCGATCCGAAGACGGGCGAGCGCCCGCCGCTGCCGATCGCGCCGATCAGCGATGCCTGCGACAGGGAACTCAAGCGCAAGGGCGTGGACCGCCCGCTGCGCTGAGCGGCGTATGATCGGCGCGCGGGCCTGCCCGCCGTTGAAGGTATCGACATGGATCGTTTCTCCCGCCTGCCCCGCGCCGCCCTGCTGATCGCCAGCCTGCTGGCGACCGCACCGGCATGGGCCAACAGCACCGAGTGCCGCGAGCGCTACCCGAGCGTGGCGTCGCAGGCGGCGATGCTGGACGTGGCCTGGACCACCGCCGAGCGCCTGGATGCGCTGGCCGATGTGGACGTGGTGGTCGCCGCGCGCGGTGGCCAGGATCTGAGCCGCTACGGCCTGCGCCACAGCCACCTGGCGTTCCTGCTGCGCGAGGACGACGGCCGCTGGCGCGCGATGCACCTGCTCAACCGCTGCAAGACCGACAGCTCGCAGCTGTACCACGAAGGGCTGGGCAACTTCGTCGGCGAGAGCGGCGGCCATACCGACCTGCGCATCGGCGTGCCCTCGGCGCCGCTGCGTGCCGCGTTGAAGGCGATGCTGGTGTCGCCCTCGATCCAGCCCAAGGCGCTGCACGAAACCAGGTACAACGTGGTCGCCTACCCGTTCGCCACCGACTACCAGAACTCCAACCAGTGGGTGCTGGAAGTGCTGGCCGCAGCGATGGCGCAGACCGAAGGCGCGCCGGCCATCGTCAAGCGCGAACAGGCACAGCAGTGGCTGCGCCAGCAGAAGTACCAGCCCAGCGTGCTGCATATCGGCCTCGGCAAGCGCGTGGGTGCGCGCCTGTTCGTGGCCAACGCCACCACCACCGACCATCCGGCCGGCGAACGCATTTCCGGCAACTATTCGGTGGTGACGGTGGAATCGGTATTCGACTTCCTGCACCAGCGCAGCCAACTGCAGCAGGAACTGGTGATCCCCCATGTACCGGTGGCCGGTGCTGCCGCCGCCACGCCCTGAATCCCGCGAGGAGAACGACATGCGTCCGCTGCTGCCTTCCCTGATGTCGATGGTGTTCGTCGCCGGCCTGTTCGCCGCGAATGCCGCCCATGCCGAACGCCGCATCGTGATCATCCATGACCCGGGCCCGCAGGGGCCAAGCCTCGAAATGTCCACGCAGATGGTCACCTCGGCACGTGCGGCTGCAGCGAAGGAAGCCCAGGATGCGGCGGATGCGGGTCGCCCGTTGGCCCGTCAGCAGCAGATCAAGCTGCCGCAGATGGAGGTGAGCGCCATCGCCACCACCGTCGACGGCCGCCGCGAAGTGCTGCTGCGTGATGCCAACGACCCGCAGAACACCGCGTCGATGCAGTACCCGCGCGGAATCGGCGATCCGGCCGTGCAGTTCACCGTGGGCCAGACCGTGAACTTCGAGCCCACTGGCAACGACCAGGGCTGGCAGCTGAAGGACAACCAAGGCCGCCCGCTGGAATACCTGCCCGAGGCCACCGGCCCGCGCGACATCTTCGATACCCGGCGCTGAGCCGCCGTCCCCACCCTGACCAGGAGGTCTCCATGTTCCGTTGCCTGCGCGTTCCCGCCACTGCCCTGCTGCTTTCGGCGCTGGTGGTGCCCACCGTCCATGCCGGCGCCGCGCCACAGTTGAACAGCGGCCAGACCAGCGTGCTGGTCACGTCGCTGATCGTGCTGTCGATTCCGTTGGCCACGTCGATGGGATTGGCCGAACTGTCCAAGGCCCCGTTCAAGGCCAGCGAGCGCAACGGCAAGGTCGCCGCACGCACACCGGCGGTTCCGCTGCCGCCGATGGAGGTGAAGCAGGTCGCCACCACGCCAGCCGGTGATCGCCAGGTGCACCTGCAGGTACCTGGCAAGGCCGACCAGACCGCAACGCTGCAATGGCCGGCGGCTGCAGGCGATGACCCGGTCGCCGGCTTCGTCGTTGGCCAGCAGGTGCGCTTCGACCCGACCGACGCCGGCGCCGGCTGGACCGTGAAGAGCGCGCAGGGCCAGGCGCTGGCCTATGTGCCGACCGCCTACGCCGCCGGCGACGTGATGAGCGAGGTGCTGTAAAGCTGAACGACCGGTTTTGGCGTTGCCGCGGGCCGGGCGGATAATGGGCGATCCCCCTTTGTCCCCCTGGCTCGCCATGTCCGTGCGTCCTGCCCCTGTGTTTGCCCCGCTGACCCCGCGCGCCCTGGTGCTGGCGGTGCTGGCGATGGGCGCAGTGGTGCTGCTGTCCAACGTACTGGTGCAGTACCCGATCAATGACTGGCTGACCTGGGGTGCCTTCAGCTATCCGGTCGCGTTCCTGGTCAGCAACCTGATCAACCGCCGCTTCGGCCCGGGCCCGGCGCGCCGCGTGGCGTGGATCGGTTTCGCGGTGGCGGTACTGCTGTCGATCTGGGTGGCCACGCCGCGCATTGCGATTGCCTCGTGCTCGGCGTTCATCGTGGCGCAGCTGCTGGATATCACCGTGTTCGACCGCCTGCGTCGTGGCAGCTGGTGGCGTGCGCCGATGGTGGCCACCACCTGCAGCGCGACGGTGGATACCACCATTTTCTGGTCGATCGCATTTGCCGGTTCCGCCCTGCCGTGGGTGAGCTGGGCGGCGGGTGACCTGGCGGTGAAGCTGGCCATCGGCGTATGCCTGCTGGCGCCGTTCCGCGCGTTGCTGTGGAAGATGGCGCCGCTGCGCGCCGCCAGCTGACCGCACATGCTCTGGTGGGTGCCAACCTTGGTTGGCACGCTGTGGCCGGGGTCATGAACGCTGACGGGTTGTGCCAACCAAGGTTGGCACCTACCAACAGCAGGCCAACGGCCAGATCATCGGTCCGGCAGGTCATCGCCGAGCCATTGATCCGGTGGGTGCCGACCGTTGGTCGGCACGCTCCATCAGAGTTCATCGCCGCTGAAAGATAGTGCCGACCAACGGTCGGCACCTACCCAAAGCAAGCCATTGCTCTGGCGGATGCAACCACTCAGGCGAACGGCAACGCTGCAGCTCTGCACGCTGCGGTAATCGCGGCACACGCCTCTTCAATCGCGGGCGTGGTCGGTGCCAGTCGCGGACGTCGATCCAGCGTGCAGGCCAGACCCACGTCCAGCAGCGTGGCATGCGCGCCATGCAGCGCCTGCGCCGTGTCTTCCGGCAGGAAACCGGCAACCGCCAGCGCATCGATCAACGACGGCGTATCGCGTGGTTGCAGCAGCGCCGCATGCTGCGCACTGCGCGCCAGCACGCCGGTCTGCAGCAGGAACTCCAGGTCCACCACACCACCCGCGCCCTGCTTCAGGTCCAACCGCGCGGCATCGCTGCGGTCCAGTTCGGTGCGCATGCGGCCACGCATCTTCAACACATCGGCATACAGCGTGGCCGGATCGCGTTCGCGGCCCAGCGTCTGCGCACGCACCTGTTCGAAGTCAGCCAGCAGGCTGGCATCGCCGGCCACACCACGCGCGCGCACCAGGGCCTGGTGTTCCCAGGTCCACGCACGCTCGCGCTGGTACTCGGTGTAACTGGCCAGCGAAGACACCAGCGAACCCTTGCCGCCATCCGGGCGCAGGCGCACGTCGATGTCGTACAGGCGGCCCGCAGCAGTGACCGCACCGAGCAGCGCCATCACCTTCTGCGCCAGGCGCGCATACCAGCGCCCCGGCTCCAGCGGACGCGCGCCGTCGCTGGCGTCCACGCCGGCCGGATTGTCGTGCAGGAACACCAGGTCCAGATCGGAGCCGAAGCCCAGTTCCAGGCCACCCAGGCTGCCGTAGCCGATGATCGCGAAGCGGCCACCGGGAATCTCACCGTGTGCGGCGCGCATGTCCGCCTCGGCCATTGCCAGCACGGTGACCACCACCGCCTGCGCCAGTTCGGCCAGTTGCCGGGTGCTGTCCACCGCGCCCTGGCGGCCGTCCAGCGTGGCCATCGCCATGCGGAAGCTCAGCGCCAGCCGCGTCTCGTTGAGCCAGCGCAGCTGCGATTCGGGATCCTCCACCGGCAGCACCTGCTGGCACTCGGCCAGCATCCCGGCGGCATCCGGCATCGGCCCGGACACGCGTACGTCCAGCAATTCGTCCAACAGCAGCGGATACGCCGCCAGGCGTTCGGCCAGCAGTGCGCTGCGCGCCAGCACATCGACCAGCCGCGCCAACGCGCTGGGCTGCTCGTCCAGCAGCGCGAGATAACTGGTCCGGCGCAGCACCGCCTGAAGCAGGCCAAGCACGCGCTTGAGCGCGGCATCCGGCTGCGGCGAACGTGTGGCCGCATGCAACAACGCGGGCAGCACACGGTCCAGTCGCGCACGCGCGGCATCAGACAGTGACTTCACGCCGGTGCCCTGGGCGAAATCGCGCAGCGACTGGTCGGCGCCATTGGCATCGAGGAAACCGGCTTCGGCCAGCAGCGGTGCATTGCTGCCTTCGGGCAGGCTGCGCCAGTAGTTGGCCAGTGCATCGGGCGCGGCCTGGCCCTTGCGCGGTGCCAGCAACGCGGCGAATTCAGTACTGACGCGCTGCTGCTGTTCGGCCAACGCCGCGCGCAGCACGTCCCAGTCCGGGTAGCCGAGGCCGACGGCAATGCGCTCGCGGTCCAGCGCATCGCTGGGCAGCACATGCGTCTGCGCATCACGCAACATCTGCAGGCGGTTTTCCAGGCGGCGCAGGAACAGGTAAGCCTCGCGCAGCGCGCTGCCATCCTCAGGCGCGATCTGTCCGGCGGCGACCAAGGCGTCCAGCGCCACCAACAGGCGGCGCTCGCGCAGTGCTGGCTCACGGCCACCCCGGATCAGCTGCAGCGCTTGGCACAGGAATTCGATTTCGCGGATGCCACCGGCGCCGCGCTTGATGTCTTCATGCAGTTCACGGCGCGCGACTTCGGCGGTGATGGCCGCCTTCATCTCGCGCAGGCCATCGAGCGCGGTGAAGTCCAGGTAGCGGCGGTACACGAACGGGCGCAGGGTCTGCAGCCACGCTTCACCGGCCTCGATATCGCCGGCCACCGCGCGCGCCTTCAGCCAGGCGTAGCGTTCCCAGTCGCGGCCTTCGCGCTGGAAGTACTGATCCATCGCTGCGAACGACAGCGCGACGCGGCCGGCGCTGCCGAACGGGCGCAGGCGCAGGTCGACGCGGTGGCTGAAGCCATCGACGGTGGTTTCGTCCAGCAGCTTGGCCAGGCGCTGGCCGAGCCGGGCGAAATACTCTTCGGCGGCCAGCGCGCGCGGCCCGTCGGATTCGCCGCCGTGTGGGTAGGCGTAGACCAGGTCGATATCGGAACTGAAGTTCAGCTCGCCGCCGCCCAGCTTGCCGAGGCCAAACACCACCAGCTGCTGCGGAGCGCCTTCGCCATCGCGAACCACGCCGTGGCGCTGGGCGAACTCCTGCTGCAGGGCATCCAGCGCCAGCCGCAGGCAGTCCTCGGCCAGGGTGGTGGCGCCGGCCAGGGTCTGCGCCACGTCGTCCAGCCCGGTCAGGTCACGCCAGATCAGCCGCGTGGACATGGCCGTGCGCCAGCGCCGTATCTGCGCCGGCCAATCGCTGGGCTGCAGCGGGTCGAGCACGGGTGCGGGGATCGGCGGGCAGCCGGGCGCGGCCAGCTGCGCCAGCAGCGCCGGTTGCCGCACCAGGGTATCGAGTGCGAAATCGCTGGTGACCGCCAACCGGGTCAGCAACGGCAGCAGGTCAGCCGGGACGGGCTCGGGCAGGACCTGGGCCAGGCGCGCCAGGGCGCGGTCGACAAGAGGCTGCAGGGAGGCGGGCAGGTCAGCGGGGGCGAGAGTCATGAGCGGATTGTATCGACCCCGTAGAGCCGACCGCTGGCCGGTAGATCCGATGATCCTGCCGAAGGTTGCTCAGGTTGCCGGCCAGCGGCCGGCACTACCAATAATGGGAACCGCGTATTCATACTGGGCAACAGGCAATAAAAAAGCCCGCTTGCAGCGAACTGCCAGCGGGCTCTGCTCCCTCCCCCACGTCGGGATGCAGGGCCATCGTGCGGGCTGCGAAAGCACTTTGCACGCTGCACTGCAAAACAAAACCGGTGGGTTTGGGTGAGCCCCCGGGGAAAAGCCATTCCACGAAGGTAGAACCCCCCGTACGGATGAGGATGGCCGATAATCGGAATTCCCCCCAGCAACACGTGTCGTCATGTCTGTTGATCGCATCGCCAACGCGCGTCTCCGTGACCGCGTGGTCTCCGCAGAGGCCGCAGCCGCGCTGATCCAGCCCGGTGAAACCGTGGCCATGAGCGGCTTTACCGGCTCCGGGTATCCCAAGGCCGTTCCCGTGGAACTGGCCCGCCGCATCGAAGCGGTGCATGCCCAGGGCCAGCCCTTCCAGATCAGCCTGATGACCGGCGCCTCCACCGCGCCGGAACTCGATGGCGCGCTGGCCAAGGCTGATGGCATCGCCATGCGCATGCCGTTCCAGAGCGACCCGGATGCGCGCAACCGCATCAACGAGGGCAAGCTGGATTACATCGACATCCACCTCAGCCACGTGGCCCAGCACGTGTGGTTCGGCTTCTACGGCGAGATCGATACTGCGGTGATCGAAGTCTCGGCCATCCGCGAAGATGGCTCGCTGGTGCCCTCCACCTCGGTCGGCAACAACAAGACTTGGCTGGACCTGGCGAAGAAGGTGATCGTCGAGGTCAACGAATGGCAGCCGGCCGGCGTCGACGGCATGCATGACATCTACTACGGCACTGCGCTGCCGCCGCACCGCAAGCCGATTCCGCTGGTGAACGCCAACGACCGCATTGGCGACACCGCGCTGCGCTGCGACCCGGACAAGATCGTGGCCGTGGTGCGCACCAACGGCCCGGACCGCAACAGCCCGTTCAGTCCGATCGATGCGACCAGCGAGCAGATCGCCTCGCACCTGATCGAGTTCCTCAAGCACGAGGTGAAGAAGGGCCGCCTTCCACCGAACCTGCTGCCGCTGCAGTCGGGCGTGGGCAACATCCCCAACGCGGTACTGGCCGGCCTGGCCAAGAGCGGTTTCCGCGACCTGGCCGCGTTCACCGAGGTGATCCAGGACGGCATGCTCGACCTGCTGCGCGATGGCGTGCTGAGCTATGCCTCGTGCACCGGCTTCGCGCTGAGCCCGCAGGCCAACGAGACGTTCAAGGAAAACATCGATTTCTACCGCGAGCGCATCATCATGCGCACGCAGGAAATCTCCAACCATCCGGAACTGGTGCGTCGCCTCGGCTGCATCGGCATGAACGGCATGATCGAGGTGGACATCTACGGCAACGTCAATTCGACGCACGTGATGGGCACCCGCATCATGAACGGCATCGGCGGTTCGGGCGACTTCGCCCGCAATGGTTTCCTGTCGGCGTTCCTGAGCCCGTCGACGGCGAAGAACGGCACCATTTCGGCGATCGTGCCGATGGCCAGCCACGTCGACCACACCGAGCACGACGTGTCGGTGATCGTGACCGAACAGGGCCTGGCCGACCTGCGTGGCCTGACCCCGCGCAAGCGCGCGCAGGTGCTGATCGACAACTGCGCGCACCCGGATTTCCGCCCGCAGCTGCAGGATTACTTCGACCGTGCCAGCCGCGAAAGCTACGGCAAGCACACCCCGCACCTGCTGCCGGAAGCGCTGTCGTGGCACCAGCGCTGGCTGGATACCGGCACGATGAAGGGCTGACGCCCGCGGCTGTAGAGTCGAGCCATGCTCGACTCTCCTTCCCTGTGGAGCCGAGCATGGCTCGGCTCTACAAGGGCCCGCTCCACAGAATCCCTGTAGAGCCGAGCCCACGCTCGGCTCCACGGCAAGCCGTTTACCCGCGCAGCGCCGCCAGCGATTCCGCCTGCAGCCGCTCGTAGATCTCGAACTCGTCATTCACCGCCACGCCCAGCGCCTGCTCGAAGGCCTCGCGGTTGGCGTGCGCGGCATACGCGCGCTGTTCTTCGCCGCCCAGGTTCGACTGGAAGATGCCCGCGGCGCTGACCGGCAGGAAATCCTCGTAGACGATCGGGTCGGCCGTCGCCAGTCCGGCGGCCACCAGCACTTCAGCCGGAAGATCCGCCACGCGCTCGGGCGCGGCACGGCCGGCGTCGGTCAGCTGGTAGCGGTAATACCCCAGGCCTTCCTGGCGCAGCGTGTCGTGGTCATCCGGGAAGCTGGCGAACACCGCCTGCAGGCGCTGCCCGTAGTCGCCGCCGGTGCTGCCTTCGCCACCGGCATCGCGGGCCTGCGACAACAGCTGGTCGTACAGCGCGCGGCCCTTCGGGGTCAGCGCAAGGCCGCGCTGTTCGATCTCGCCGAAGCGCGCGGTATGCGTGCCGGCATCGCCACCTTCCGCGTCCGGGAAATGCACGGCCTCTTCCAGTGCCTTGAAACTGGTCTGCCGCAGCAGGATCGGGCAGGCACGGCGCGGCGGGCCTTCGATGACCGCCTTGGCCGCCATGCCGTGCTCGATCATCGCGGCCTGCGCGGCGTCGATGTCCAGCGTGCGCGGGGTCAGGTGATTGATGTGCGGGCCACGGAAACTGACCACGTCGGCCACCAGCCGATGCGCGTTGTGCAGCGCGTGGTAGGTCGGCAAATCGACCGTGGCATCACCGTGCCAGCGGAAGGTTTCCAGCGCTTCATCGACAAAGCGCTCGGCATCGGCCTGCGACAGGCCACCGTCACGCTCGGCCTGGTCGATCAGCGCCAGGGCGCCCTCGGTGAAGATACGGCGGCGTTCGAGGATGCGTGCGGACTCGGCACGCAGCGCTTCGTCCTCGATCAGCTCCAGGCGCAGCAGTGAGGTGAACACGCGGAACGGATTCTGCGCCAGCGCGGCGCCAGTGAGCGGGCGGAACGCGGTGGAATGCACCGGCACGCCGGCCACCGACAGGTCGTAGTAGCCGACCGGGTACATGCCCATCACCGCGAACAGGCGGCGCAGCGTGGCCAGTTCCTGCACGGTGCCCACCCGGATCGCGCCATGGCGTTCTTCATCCAGGCGCGCACGCTCGTCATTGCGCTGCAGCTGCGCGGCCAGCGCCGGGTCCTGGGCAAGCACCTGCGCGTTGATCCGCTCCACCAGTTCCACCAGCGTGCCGTACAACGGCACTTCAGTGCGGTACATGCGGGACATGGCCTGTGCGAACAGGCGGCGGATCACATCAGGCGAAACGAAAGAGGCGCTCATCAGTCACTCGATTACGGGAACGGGGAACAGCTCGAACCCGTATTGTCGCCGGAGCGCGCGGCGGCGGCGATATGCAGAGCAACATGAAAGAAATCGGTAGTGCCGGCCGCTGGCCGGCAACCTCCGGATGCCTGGAAGGGTGCAGTTGCCGGCCAGCGGCCGGCACTACCGCTTGAGTTGGCGTTTCAAGGTGGCATCCAGGGTGATCGGCCGGTCCCAGTGCTGGTAGCTGGCCACGATGGCATGGCGCACGGCGCGGTAATGCAGGTTGTCCGGCTTGGAGGGCATGCGCTTCACCACCGCCTCCCAGCCGCCCGCCGGGTCCTGGCTGAAGGCGCGCACGCTGTCGCGGCAGGTCTGGCCGCTGGCCTTGGCCCAGAAACAGGCGAAGTAGATGTCCCCGGCCTGCCAGCCGTGGGTGGTGAACAGCGCGCTGATGTAGCCGCGCGGCACGTCGGCGTAGCGCGACACTTCGTCGAGGAAGGCGTCGGGGTAGCGTTCGGCGTAGTGGTTGATGTCCTGCAGCTGGGCATCGACCCAGCTATCACCGGTCTCCACCTCGTAGGCTGCCGAGCGCTCGGCGGTCTGCTGGGCCAGCACGGTGGCCGGCACCAGCAGCAGGGACAACAACAGCGCGCGCAGTCGGACGTTCATGCCCCGATTCTGCCGCAGCCGCCGGGTCCTGTCAGGCCGCCGCAGCGGCCTTGGCCTCGATCGCCGCCAGTGCAGCCGGCCAATCGTGGGCGGTGTCGGCGGTGACCATGCGCGGTTCGTCGTCGGCCACACCATGCTGGGTCTCGTGTGCCCAGGTCACTGCATACGGGGTATGCACGCCCCAACCACCGAGGGTGACCACCGGCTCGATGTCCGAACGCAGCGAGTTGCCGACCATCACGAAGCGCTGCATCGGCAGATCGAATTCGGCCAGCACGCGGGCATAGGTTTCCGGATCTTTCTCCGAGACGATCTCGATGCGCGGGAACAGCTCGGCCAGGTTGGCGACCTTGATCTTCGCTTCCTGGTGGAACAGGTCACCCTTGGTGATCAGCACCACCGGGTAGTGCTCGGCGATGGCTGCCACGGCTTCGCGCACACCGTCGATCAGTTCGACCGGGTGGCGCAGGGTGTCGTGGCCGATATCCAGAATGCGCTGGATATCCTTGGCCTCGATGCGCTGGCCGGTGATGTCGATGGCCGCTTCGATCATCGACAGGGTCATGCTCTTCACACCGTAGCCGAAGGTGCCTAGGTGGCGCTGCTGAACTTCCAGCAGGTGGCGCGCGGTCTGGGTGTCATGCACGTCGACGTAGCGCGACAGCAGGTCAAGGTAATCCTGCTCGGCCTTGCGGTAGTAGTCCTCGCTCTTCCACAGCGTATCGTCACCGTCAAAACCGACCAGGCCGATGGCGCGCGACGGCGCAGGCGTGGAGGTGTTCATCGGCCAAGGATACAGGGGTGGCGATGACGAGAAAAACCCGGGCGGCCGCAGCCGCCCGGGTCCCCATGCACCGGTCTTCCCGAATCAGGTGTGGATCAGCGGCCCTGGGCCGCGCCGGCACCCGCACCGGCCTGCTGCGCGGCCACATAGGCCTTGTACTCATCGGCGCTCAGCTCGCCGTCCTTGTTGGTATCGGCCTGGTCGAACACCTGGGCCAGGCCCGCGTTCACCTGTGCCTCGGTCTTGCTGATGGTGCCGTTGCCATCGGTATCGATGCTGGCCCAGGTCTGGCCACCGCCATTGGCCTGCGCCGATGCCGCTGCGGCCGCATTGGTCGCCTGGTCGGCGGCCTGGCCAGCCTGTGCAGCCGCCTGCTGGGCCTGTGCGGCCTCGTTCTGCGCATGCGCCGCCTGCTGCTTGGCCGACTGCGCCATCGCCGGAATGGCCAGCACGCTGCCAGCGGCGACGATCAGGGCGATCAGGGGCTTGCGGTTGCGAATAGTCATCAGGGGTGTCTCCTGCCAATTGGGTGGTGTTGCGCGGCGTGTTGTCTCCGCACGGCACCTACCCTGCCACCGCGTTTCTGAATCGATTTTGCGTCGCGAGCGGCGTGCACACACACGATTAACCACTCGCCTCCACCCATGCATTAGCGCGGTGGTTAGCAGCAAGTGAGCAGCTCATAAGATGCGCATTCAGCGCTGCCGGATTTAACCGGCAACCAACGAAAAACCTGCGTCAGTCGACGGTTTTTCCCGATGACCGCGAACTGAACAACACCCACCCAAGGGCGACACCGGCGAGCGCGCCGGCGATTTCCAGCACTACGCGACTGCCGAGTTCGTTCGGATCGTGGATGGTTGCCAGGAACAGGCGCGCGTACAGCGGCGACTCCAGCCGCACGATGCCCATGTAGAACAGCTTCCACGCATCGATGCCGGCGGAGATGATCACGGCGATGACGCAGGACCAGCCGATGGCGTGGCCGACCGTCCAGTGCAGGAGTCGGCACAGCTGCGACCACAGGAAGTACACCAGCAGCCCGACCAGCAGGGCGATGGCGCCGGCTTCCAGGGTACCGAGCAGGCCGAAGTGCAGGGGAAGGTTCATCGGGTGGGCAGCGGTGGGATGGCGGCCAGTGTAAGGGTATCGGCAGGGTTGCACCCTGCACCCGCAGAGGCTTCAGGCAACGGCCAAAGCCAAAGCGGCTCTGGACTGCTGATGGTTTGGCGGGACGATGTGGGTGGGCAGGACACGCCGTAAACCCATCCCTGGGGGCTCGATGGCGCCATCCATGGCGCCAACGGTCCTGCCCACCCACACCGCCCCACCTCCGACAGATTCCTAATGACGGCGTGGATCTACCGTGTCGACCAAGGTCGACACCTACCAACAGCAGCGACCCACTGTCGAAGGCGGGGTGGGTCCGGTTGCGGGGGCGTGAGCCGCATGGATGCGGCGACCGAGCTTACATGGGTGAGGGCGCTTTGCTTGCGAAGCACTGCTTCGCAAGCGCCCGAACGCACAGCCGCCAGCGGCTGGGCCGGACCCCGGAGGGGGGCTTGCAGCGCCCCCCGCAACCGGCCCCACCCCGCCATCCCACAGGAGGCCCGCTTTTGACGTTGCTTCGGCCTCTGCGGGTGCAGGGCGCAGCCCTGCCGATACCCCTACCGCACGGGGACGTCGTACGCGGTACCGGGATCCGGCTCCGGCTGCAGGGTGTAGTGCCACCACTCCTGCGGGTAGTTCACGAAACCACGCCGGGCCATCGCCTGCACCAGCTGCTGGCGGTTCGCCCGCTGCGCATCAGTCAGCCCGCTCGCCCGTGTATGCGCACGCGGGCCAAAGAAATCGAAGTCGGTGCCCATGTCCAACGGCATGCAATCACCGCTGCGGCAATCCAGCAGGCCCAGATCAACGGTGGCACCGCGGCTGTGGCCGGATCGCTCGGCGATGTAGCCGTCGGCCAGCAGCCGTGGCTTGTTCAGATCCGGGTACTGCAGCGCCTTGCGCGAGAGTTCGCCTGGGTCGTTCACCCAGGCCATGAAGGCCTGCACCGAACGCACCGGCCGATAGCAATCGTAGAGCCGCAGGCCGAAACCCTGCGCGCGCAGATCCTGTTCCACCTGCGCCAGCGCTTTCGCTACCGGCGCCAGCAGGTAGCAGGACGACGCCTCGTAGCCGGGCACGCGCGCGCCGGTGAAGTTGTTGGCGCCGGCGTAGCGGATGTCCATGTCGATACGCGGCGCCACCGAACGGATTTCCACCAGCCCTGCCTCGGTCGCATCGGTGGCTGGCGAAACGCGCGGTGGCTCAGCGGCGCTGGCGGTCGCCGTCAGCGCAGTCGCCAGTACGAGTGAAATGCAGGTCGTGGAAGTCATAGCTGAAGTCGATGTCCGGATCGATGGCGCGCAGGTCCAGCGTCGGTACCGGGCCCTCGCCTGGCTGCAACCACGCCTGCGCTTCGTCGCCCAGCGTATCCCAGCGCAGCAGCCAGCGCCCCTGCAACTGCAATACGGCCGCCTGCAACTTTGGCGACTTGTCCACGCTGAAGCGCAGGCCATCCTTGCCCGGGCACAGCGACGCCGGGCCCAGCCAAGGGTCGCTGTAGCGGCCCTGCCAGCGCGTCAGATCAGCACCCATGGTCGCCTGCGCCGGACTGGCTTCAGGCCGCTGGTGGCCGGTTGCCGCGCGCATGGCCTGGTCAGCCTTCAGTTCGGCCAGGTATTCCATCGCCGGGCGTGCATCGTCGGGTGCGGTGAAGCGCTTCAGCGTGGCCTGCATCAGCGCGGTGCGCGCATCCTCGCCCTCGCCGTTCATCAGCATCACCACGCCCACCCTGCGGTCGGGCAGCAGCGCCAACGACGAATACATGCCCGACAGCGTGCCGGTGTGCGCCACCTTCCACTGCCCGTGCATGTCCGACACGCGCCAGCCATAGCCGTAACCGTAAAAATGCGCGTTGTCCCAGCGTCGCTGGCGTTCACCCAGCGGCATGGGCATGTGCAGGGTCCACAGCGTGCGGCGCTGCTCAGCGCCCAGCCATTCCGGCACCAGCGCAGGATCCAGCAGCACCTGCATCCAGCGCGTCATGTCCCGCAATGAACAGCGGATGCCGCCGGCCGCCATCGACGGCAGATCGGGGCTGATCGCTCCATCTGCGTTCACGACCTCATTGCGATCGCCGCGCCAGGCATGCGGTTGCGCGACGTTGCCCACATCACTCACCGACCACGCCCCCACCTGGCAGCGCGTCATACCGAGTGGTTCGAACACCTGCTCGCGCATCAACCGGTCGTACGGCTTGCCACCCGCCGCGGCCGCCACTTCGCCGGCCACCACATACATCAGGTTGTCGTACGCATAGCGGCTGCGGAAGCTGCTGACCGGCTTCAGGTGCGCCAGCCCGGCGATGATGTCGGCACGGGTGAACGCGTTCGGCTCCGGCCACAGCATCAGGTCGCCGGCCCCCAGGCCCAGGCCGCTGTTGTGGATCAGCAGGTCACGCACCTGCATCTGCTGGCCCACCCACGCGTCGTGCATACGGAAGTTGGGCAAGTGCCGCTGCACCGGATCATCCCAGCGCAGCTTGCCCTGCTGCACCAACCGCGCCAGCAACGCAACGGTCATCGCCTTGCTGTTGGAGGCGATCTTGAACAGCGTGTCCTCGTCGATATGGCCGCCATCGCCGCGCACACCCTCCGCATGGCGATAGACCACCTGCCCGTTGTCGACCACTGCCATCGCAAGCCCGGGCAGATGTTCGACCCGGACCACGGTGGCGACATCGGCATCGAGGGATGCGGTGTCGGTCGCCGATGCCGAAGAGGCGGCCAATGCCGCCAGCATCCAGAGGCTATACATGCTCACGCCCCGGCACTGGGCCTCAGTAGGCCCAGGTGACGGTCAGCTGCGCGTAGCGCGGCGACTGGAAGCTCGTGCCGTAGCGGTACAGCGGGTTCGGCGTGCCGATGCTGTCCTGCGGCTCGTAATCCTGGTCCACGGTCACCACGCGCTGCTGGTTCAGAACGTTGTACACCGCCAACTTCAGGCGCAGATCGGTGGGGATCGGCACTTTGTACGAAACACTCACGTCCAGGTCGTAGGTCCACGGCGTACGCCCATCGCCGCCGCGCGGCGAATGCACGAACACACGTTCGGACGGTACCGTCGCCTGGCAGTTGGACACGCACACGTAGTAGCTGTGGAAGTCGGTGTCGTCGAAAGGATTGCCGGCACCGAAGCGCGTGATCGGGCTGCCCGACTGTACGCCCAGCGTGGTGGCCACGCTCAGGTTCTCGGTCAACGAGTAGCTGCCGCGGAACTTGAACTGGTGGCGGCGATCGTTGGCCAGGTAGCCGTAGCCGCGATAGTTGACCCACGGGTTGTCGAAGTTCTCGGTGCGGCCGGCATCGGCGAAGTCGGTATCGGAGTTGACCGGGCCTTCGGCGTTGCCGCGTCCATAGGCCAGGGTATAGGACGCGTTGAAGCCCCACTTTCCATCCCACGCACGGTCGACCTGAAGTTCCAGCGCCTTGTAGTCGCGCTTGGGCTTTACCCAGCCGCGCTGGCCCACGTAGTTGCCATCATCGTCGTACAGCGCCCAGCCTTCCCTGGATGTGTCGATGTTGATCCAGCCATCATTGGTGCCATCACAGTTGGTGTCGCCCCAGACAGTGTTGGTGCGTCCCGGGTTGCCCATGATCCACACCCCGTCGATGGCACCGCATTGGCCGGTGGCGGTGATGTTCATGTCATCGATGGCGTTGTGCAGGCGGCGGTAAGTCACGCTGGCGCCAACCGACCAGGCCTCGTTGATCATCTGCTGGAAGCCCAGGATCGCTTCATCCTGGTAGACCGGATCCATGTCCCGGTTCACTTCAGCACGCAGGTCCGGCACGCTGCCATCGCCCTGCGAATTGTCCACCGGTCCGATCTGCGCGCCCAGCACCGGCACATTGTTGGCCGCGCCGCTGTAGCCCAGGAACTCATACCAGGTGCGTTCGTCGAGGAAGCCACCGGCCTGCTTGATGTTGATGACGTTCGCCACGGGCAGGAAGTAGCGTCCCAGGTTGCCAAACACCTTGGTGGTGCCATCGCCGCGCACATCCCACGAGAAGCCGAGACGTGGCGCCACCATGTCATCGATCTTGATGTAGCTGCTGCCATCGCCGCCCTTGTTGTCGAAGGCTTCCAGGCGCACGCCCATGTTCAGCAGCAGGTTCGGTGTCACCTGCCAGTTGTCTTCCAGGTACCAGGCCGAGTTGACGGTCTCAAACGCACCCTCCACCTCATAGCGGCGCGTACGCGCCACCAGGCCACTGGCCGGCACCACACCGCCGTTGAGTGAACTTCCCGGAGTACGCGCATAGATGTCGTAGCGCAGGCCGCCCGGACCGGGGTAGGCACGGCTGTAGTCGGAGGTGTTTTCCTCGCGGTCCATGCCGAAGCGCAGCAGGTGATTGCCCAGTGTCCATTCGAAATCGGCGCGGGCGGCCTTGCGGGTATCCAATGCTGATTCCAGCTGCGAGCTGCTGGTGCAGCTGCGGTCACCCTGCAGCGAGGGTGGCACGCCCTGGCTGGCCGTTCGGTTGTCGAACACACGGTTGCAGTTCTCGTCCATCAACGAGCTCTGCATGCGGTTGCGCTTGTTCTCGCCATACATCAGCTTCATGGTCAGGTCGTTGTTGACCTGCCAGCTATAGGTGCCGGACCAGTTCTTGCCGCCCACCGTGTTATAGATCTGGTTGCTGCGCTCACCCACAGTCTGTCCCGTGGCGTAGTCGTAATCGTAGACATCGGTGAGCGTCTTGCTCTTGTCCGAGAATCCGAACAGCGACAGCATCTGGTTGTCGGTGATCTGCCAGTCGATCTTGCCGCCCCAGAACGGATCATCGGCCTTGCCCTGGCTCAGGCGGGTGCCAGCGTCGTTGGTCGATGTCGGGCGGTAGTCGCGAGCTTCATACATGCCGAAGAAGAACAAGCGGTCCTTCACCAGCGCACCGGACGCGAATACGTTCAGCGCACTGCGACTGTAGTCGTCGCGGCTCGCTGTGATGTAGCGGCTGCCGCTGCCGTCGTAGCGGTCGCGCGCCTGCGACTGCCAGGCACGCGGTTCGAACACCAGTTCGGCACCGGCCTTGAAGTCGTTGCTGCCGGACCGGGTGACTGCGTTGATGACACCGCCGGTACTGCGCCCGAACTCTACCGAATAGCCGCCAGTCTTGACCTGGAATTCCTGGTAGAACGAGAACGGCACCGACGAGAAGCCGACCCGGTTGTAGAAGTCGGTAACGTTCAGGCCGTTGATGTAGACGGTGTTCTCCGCCACCGACGAACCACCGAAGGAAATGCCCTGGCCGCCCAACGAGCCCTTGCCCTTCACCGCGCCGGGCGCGAGCAGTGCCACGGCGGTGATGTCACGGTCCACCGGCAGGCGCGAAAGCTCCTCGCGGGTGATGTTCGTGGCCGATTCGGTGGACTTGACATCCACCATCGACACCACCTGCGGTGCACGTACCTCGACCGTACCCAGCGTGCTGACCGCACCCAGCGGCACGTTCACTGTGGTCGCACTGCCAAGGCTGATGGTGACCTGGCCAACACGGCTGGCCGCTCCACCCGGCAGGCTCACGTCCATCTCGTAGGTGCCGACCGGCAGCAACGGGATGCGGTAGCTGCCATTGGCGTCGGCCTGCACCGATCGGACAAAGCCCGTGGCGGGGTTGCGTACGGTGACCGTGGCACCGGCCGGCACCTGGCCGGCATCGCTGACCAATCGGCCGACCACCGAACCATCCTGTGCGAATGCGCTGGGCGCGATCACGCCCAGACACGCCCCGAGGGCGACGCACAACGCCGCCCGCTTGATGCTGTAAGCCTTCATCCCCTGCTCTCTCCTGCAAGAATTGAATGGTGTGAGTTGCGATGTGTCGCGCTAGCGTTGCCCGGCTGGCAGTACCCGCCACTGGAAGTCGTAGCTCCATTGGTCGAAGTACAGGTTGCCGCCTGCCCACTCGGCCTCGCCGCGCTGCGAGTCGACCGTTTCCGAGCGGTAATGCTGCTTGGCCGGCACGAAGGGCTGGCCGAAATCGTCGTTGAAGGCGATGCGGTAGCCGTCGAGGCCACCCAGATAGAAATTGCGCAGTGCAGGCACATCGCTGGCGAGCGCGCCGGTGGTCACGTCCATCGGCAGCCAGCCGTAGGGCGCCAGGTAGACCTGCCCCCAATCATGCAGGTTGTTGTAGCCGCTGCCGTCGCCGGAGAACACCATGCCCGACTGCCAGCGTGCAGGAATACCGTTCAGGCGCAGCAGCGCGATCAGCAGCAGGGTCTGCTGCCCGCAGTCGGCATGGCCGGCCCGCAGCGCGTAATCGCTGATGTTGCTGATCGTGGAGTACTCGCGCGCACCGGCCCAGGGAATGCGGTCGACCGCAGCAAACAGCCTGCGCACCACTTCATACGGGCGCGTTTCACCCTGCAGCACCTGGTCGGAGAACAGCTTCAGCGCGGGGGTGAAGCGCACATGCGGCAGCTGTTCGGCCAGGTAGGGCTTCAATGCGGGATCGTTCGGTGTGGCCTGCACCTTGGCGGGATCGATCGCGGTGTGCCGGGCAAAGAGCGTGACCGCATAGCGGATCTCGAAGCGGGTCGGCTGCCCGGCCACGGCCTTGGCTTCCAGGTAGGCCGTGCGCTGCAGGGTGCTGGCTGGCGCCACCCGCGCCTTGCCCGGGGTGCTGCCCAGCCACTGCACCTGCTCCTGCTGGCCCGGAATCTCGCGCGGGTACGGAATCCAGGCGCGCACGGTTTCACCGGCCGGAACGGCATCGGCTTTCACCGTGAGCGACTGGGTGAATTCAATGCGCTGCGGCAGTACCGACGCCTGGCCACTCTGTTCGGCCGCGGCAAGCACGCGCGCGTGGTGTGCATTGAGCACCTCGTTCGGGCCCGGCGCCGGCATCGGTGCATCCGCGCGGCGGCGTGCGCGTGCCTCATCGCTGAGCAGGAACAGGTTCGACGGTGCGCGCTTGAAGTACCAGCGCGCGCCATCGATATCGAGGTGTTCAATCAGGCCGAGCTGGTCCCAGCGCGCGAATTCCTCGTCGGTGAGGTCGGGAATCCAGCGGCGCACGGCGGACTTGGCGGCGGTTTCGTCGAGGGAAAAATCCAGGCGGATGCGGCGCATGCGTTCTTCCTGGAACGCGATGTCGTCGAAACTGACGCCAGGCTCCGCCGCGTCGGCAGCCGACCAGGTGTTCAGTTCGCTGTGAGCTTCAAAGAACCGTCCCGCGTCGATCATCTGCACGACGCGCGCAAACTGGATGGCTGAGGGCGGCGGCTCCGCTCCCGCCGACCACGCCCACAGCAGCAGCGCGGCACAGAGACCGGCGGCGGCAGGCAGACACGGTTTGCGAACGGCAGACTCCACAGCGACACTTCCCCAGCGCGGGTGGTAACGGCTGTGTAACACGGGCCGGGATGCCGGTCAATAATTTATTCTTGATTTCGAAGCCAAAAGGAATAAATATTCCAACAGGCATTCGAGGAGGGTGTGCACCGCATGAGCCTGGCTTCCCGCGAACCGCGCCGGCGTTGGCCGCGCCGGCTGACCCTGGCCCTGTGCCTGCTGGCCGCGCCGGCCTTCGCACAGGCTGCCCCGGCACCCGATCCCGGCGCACCGCTGCCCTATGTGATCGGCCTGCACGAGGCCTACCTGACCCCGCAGTACTGGGCCGCGCGCCTGGGCAACGCCGATGCGCCGATCCTGAATCGCGCGCAGATCGAGGCACAGAACGCGCGGATGCGGGCACAGGACAGCCACATCCAGGACATCGCCGCACTGCCCGCCCAGCTTGATGCAGCGACGGTGCGTGCCAGCATCACCGCGCTGTCGAGTTGGCCCACTCGCGCCCTCTACAACGACAAGGGCCAGGCGATCGCGACCGCACTGCGCAGCGCGATCGAAGCCAACCTCGGCCTCGATGCGATTCCTGCCCAGGTGGCACCGGCCTACGGGCTGGTGGTGAAGCGCGCGGCACTGCGTACCTTCCCCACCCGCGAGCGGGTCTTCAGCACTGCCGGTGACACCGACATCGACCGCTTCCAGGAATCGGCACTGTTCCCCGGCGACAGGGTCGCGGTGGTCCATCGCAGTACCGATGGCCATTGGCTGTTCGTGCACAGCGAGCGCTACAGCGCGTGGATCGAAGCCGGCGCCGTCGCCAGTGGTGACAAGGCCACGGTGCTCGGCTATGGCACGAAGGGCCCGTACCGCATCGTCACCGGCGCCACCGCGCAGACCGCCTACACCCCGGAGGAACCGCGCGTCTCGCGCCTGCAGCTGGACATGGGCGTGCGCCTGCCGGTGCTGGCCGACTGGCCCGCTTCAGAACCCGTGAACGGCCAGCAGGCGC
This sequence comes from Stenotrophomonas sp. 115C5, assembly GCF_056861055.1. Lineage (NCBI taxonomy): Bacteria > Pseudomonadati > Pseudomonadota > Gammaproteobacteria > Lysobacterales > Lysobacteraceae > Stenotrophomonas > Stenotrophomonas sp. 115C5. The sequence goes on along the minus strand of NZ_JBSPUQ010000016.1, from coordinate 41,023 downwards.
ACGCGTCGTGGGTGGTGCAGCTGCCGGTGCGCGAGGCCAACGGGCGCCTGAAGCTGGTGCCGGCGCTGCTGCCGCGCTCGCAGGACACCGCCGCCGACTACCTGCCGCTGACCCCGCGCCTGCTGCTGCAGCAGGCCTTCAAGTTCCTGGGCGAACGCTACGGATGGGGCCACGACTACGACACCCGCGACTGCAGCGGGTTCGTTTCCGAGATCTACCGCAGCTTCGGCGTGCTGCTGCCGCGCAATACCAGTGCACAGGCGGTCAGCCCCGCGCTGGATCGCCTGCCCTTCACCGGCAAGGACGGCAAAGCGGTACGCGACCGCGCCGTCACCGACCTGCAGGTGGGCGACCTGGTCTACATTCCCGGGCACGTAATGATGGCCATCGGCCATGTCGACGGCCGCACCTGGGTGATCCACGATACGGCGGGCGGCAGCTGGTTCGGTGCCGACGGCACGCGCGTGCAGGCCCACCTCAATGGTGTTTCGGTCACGCCGCTGGAGCCGATGATGGCCAGCGATACCGTCCGCTACATCGACCGCATCACCAACATCCAGCGCCTGCGGGCCAAGACTCCTGAATGAAGATCACTGCCATCGAACTGGGCATGCTGCGCGTGCCGCTGAAGACGCCGTTCAAGACTGCCCTGCGCACGGTGGAAACCGTGGAAGACGTGGTGGTTCTGATCCGCACCGACACCGGCCACACCGGTTACGGTGAAGCCCCGGCCACTGCGGTGATCACCGGCGATACGCACGGCTCGATCATCGAAGCGATCCGCCACTTCATCGCGCCGCGCCTGATCGGCCAGGACGTGGTCAACCTCAACCATCTGTGCACGCTGGTGCAGACCGCGATGGAGCGCAACACCAGCGCCAAGGCCGCGGTGGAAATCGCGCTGTACGACCTGTGGGCGCAGCTGCACGGTGCGCCGCTATATCAGATGCTCGGTGGCGGCGACCCGGTGATTACCACCGACATCACCATCAGCGTGGACTACATCGACAAGATGGTGGCCGATTCGCTGTCGGCGATCGAGCGCGGCTTCGAGTCGCTGAAAATCAAAGTCGGCAAGGACATCGGCCTGGACATCGAACGGGTCAAGGCGATCCATGCCGCCGTCGAAGGCCGCGCCCTGCTGCGCCTGGACGCCAACCAGGGCTGGACCGCCAAGCAGGCGGTGCATGCGATGCGCACGCTGGAAGAGGCCGGCGTGGTACTGGAGCTGCTGGAGCAGCCGGTTAAGGCCGCGGACATCAGTGGCCTGAAATACGTCACCGACCGCGTCAACACGCCGGTGATGGCCGACGAAAGCGTGTTCAGCCCGAGCCAGGTGATGGACCTGATCCAGCAGCGCGCGGCCGACATCATCAATATCAAGCTGATGAAGACCGGCGGCCTGTCCAACGCGATCCGCATCGCCGACATCGCCGGCATCTACGGCGTGCCATGCATGATCGGCTGCATGATCGAATCCAGCATCAGCGTTGCCGCCGCCGTGCACCTGGCGGTGGCCAAGAGCGATGTGATCACCAAGGTCGACCTGGACGGCCCGTCGCTGGGCCAGTTCGACCCGGTCAGCGGCGGCGTGCATTTCAACGAATCGGAGATCAGCATCAGCGATGTGCCGGGGTTGGGCATCACCGAAGTGCGTGGGCTGGAGATGCTGGGTTGATCTCTGCCTTGCGGCTGGCCTTGCGTGCCACTGACGTTGGGTCGGGCGTTGCTTTTCTTTTCGCGAAAAGAAAAGTAACCAAAAGAAACGCTCCGCCGGCCGCGAGCCGGTGCTACGAACCGGTTCCCTGCGCTCCTCGGCCCGTCGAGGGACGGCGCGGGAACTCGCTACGCTCAGACACCCGCGCCTCTTCGCCCTCGCCGGACCTGCGTTGCTCGGCTCGCTTGAAGGCGGACTCAACGTCCAATGCAACAGCTGCACCTATTAGATCCACACCACGCGTGGAAGCGCTTGTTTTTGCCCTACCCCGTAACCCCTTCGCGGCTGGCGCGCGCGCGATGTGTCCGGGGTGGGGGGGGGGGGGGGGGGGGGGGGGGGGGGGGGGGCGGGGGCGGGGGGGGGGCCCGCCCCCCCCCCCCAGACCCGACGCCCCGGGGGCCACCACCGTCCGCCGCCGCCTGGGCCCCCCCCCCCCCCCCCCCCCCCCCCCCCGACCCACCCCATAATTCGCTTTACGCGGTCAACCGCAACGCCTTTGCAGACACCCGGACACCCCGCATGCCGCCCCTGCTGAAGATCCGTTCCGAGCGCGGGCAGATGTCGGCCATCGAGCGCCGCATTGCCGACTTCATCCTCGACAACGCCCACCTGCTGCGCGACTACTCGTCCCAGCAGCTGGCCAGCGCGTTGGGCATCAGCCAGTCCAGCGTGGTGAAGTTCAGCCAGAAGCTCGGCTTCAAGGGCTACCCGGACCTGAAGTACTCCATCGGCCAGGATGTCGCCCGTGCTGGCGCCGATCCGCAGCAGGCACCCAGTGAACCCGACAGCGGCGACGACTACCTGCGCCTGGGCGACGCCCTGCGCCGCAGCAAGGCGCAGGCCGAAGAGGAAACCCGACAGGCCAATCCACGCGAGGAGATCGAGCGCATCGTGCAGCTGCTCGACGGCGCGCCCAAGCTGTTCGTCCATGGCCTGGGTGACGATGGCCTGTTCGCCCGCGAGTTCGCCATGCGGCTGTCGCTGCTCGGCCTGCTGGTGGTGCCGCATACCGATCCGATCCTGATGCTGGCCAACCTGTCGGCCGCGCGCCCGGGCGATGCGCTGCTGATGTTCTCCGAGTTCGGCAACCTGCCCCAGCTGTCGCAGCTGTCACGGCAGTTCCAGGACATGGGTGGCAAGGTGATTTCCATCACCCGCCACACCGCCAACCCGCTGCGCGCGCATGCTGATGCAGCGCTGGTGGTGTGTGCGCACGATCGCACGCCGCAGGTCGCGCAGCTGCTGTACCGTAGCGCCATGCACGCCCTGCTCGATTTCCTGTTCGTGCTGCTCTGCCACACCAATCCGGACCGCCAGCAGCAGCTGGCGGTGAACCTGGAGCGGATCGACCACCTGCTGGATTCCTGACCGGAGCACCTGTTGATGAAATCGCTGGTTCGCCTCGCTACCGCTGCGCTGCTGCTTGCTGCAGCGGTGTCCGTCCACGCGGCACCGCTGGATGGTGCGCGCCAGCTGATCGTGGTCACCAGCGAAAGCTGGGACAGCACCCAGGGACAGCTGCAGGCCTATGTGCGCGATGGCAAGGGCTGGCACGCGCATGGACAGGCGTTCCCGGTGGCGCTCGGCCGCACCGGCAGTGCCTGGGGCCTGGGCCTGCACCCGGCGCAGGCCGACGGCCCGCAGAAGCAGGAAGGCGATGGCCGCAGCCCTGCGGGCGTGTTCGCGCTAGGCAGTGCATTCGGCTATGCCGTCACTCGTGCCGGCACCGCGATGCCCTACCAGCCGATGCTTGAAAGCAGCTACTGCATGGACGTACCCGGTTCACCGTTCTACAACCGCATCGTTGATGAAAAGAAGGTCGGCAGTGCAGCGGTCAAGGGCTCCACCGAGCCGATGCGGCTGGACCTGCACAACAAGGGCGATGTGCGTTACCAGGAAGGCTTCGTGATCGCCCACAACCCGGACAACCAGCCCGGCAAGGGCAGCTGCATCTTCGCCCACCTGTGGCGCCAGCCGGGTGAGGCCACCGCCGGCTGCACCGCGATGCCGCAGGAGCGCATGCAGGCCCTGCTGAACTGGTTGCGGCCGCAGGATGCGCCGCGCTTCGTGCTGCTGCCGCGTGCCGAGTACACGCGCCTGCAGGCCCAGTGGCAGCTGCCCGCACTGAACGGAGACGCCCGTTGAGCGCGCAGGACGAACCGCAGCTGCAGCGCGCGGTCAGCCGCTGGCAGATCGTCGGCCTGTCGATCAACGATGTGATCGGCAGCGGCATCTACCTGCTGCCGGCCGCCACCGTCGCCCTGCTCGGCCCCTTCAGCCTGTGGGGCGTGGTCGCTGCCGGCATCGTGGTCGCGCTGCTGGTGCTGTGCTACGCGCAGGCCGCCAGCTACTTCGATGAACCCGGTGGCAGCTACCTGTATGCGCGCGAGGCGTTCGGGCGATTCGCCGGGTTCGAGATCGGCTGGATGATCTGGTTGACCCGCATCAGTTCGGCGGCCGCACTGAGTAATGCACTGGCTGATGCGGTCGCGCGCTTCTGGCCGTGGGCCGGCGCCGGCATGGGCCGCATCGCGGTGATCGTGGTGTCGCTGGGCTTCCTCACCGGCGTCAACATCATCGGCGTGCGCTCGGCCGCGCGTACCGGCGTGGTGCTGGTGATCGGCAAGATGCTGCCGCTGCTGCTGTTCGTGGCCATCGGCGCGTTCTACATCGATCCGCAGCTGGCCTTCTCCGGCCAGCGCCCGGACCCGCATGACCTGCAGCGCATGGGCGAAGCCGCATTGCTGCTGCTGTACGCCTACGCCGGCTTCGAGAACATCCCGGCTGCTGCGGGCGAGTACCGCAATCCGCGCCGCGATATTCCGTTCGCGCTGATCACCATGATCATCACCGTCACCGTCATCTACGGCGCGGTGCAGGTGGTGGCGCAGGGCACGCTGGCCGGCCTGTCCAGCTCCGCCACGCCACTGGCCGATGCCGCCGCCGGCTTCGGCGGCGAGGCGCTGGCGCTGATCCTCACCATCGGCGCCACCGTCTCCATCCTCGGCACCAACAGCAACACGATGATGATGGGCCCGCGCTTCCTGTTCGCGCTGGCCCGCGATGGCTACGGGCCGAAGATCCTGGCGCAGGTGCACCCGCGCTTCCACACCCCGGCCGCCTCGATCCTGTGCCAGGGTCTGATCGCGCTGGGCCTGGCCCTGTCCGGTTCGTTCGTGCAGCTGGCCCTGCTGTCGATGACCACGCGCCTGTTCGCCTACATCGGTACCGCTGCTGCAGTGCTGGTGCTGGCCAAGCGCTACGCGGACCGGCCAGGCGCGCTGAAGCTGCCCGGAGGGCCATTGATTCCGGTGCTGGCACTGCTGCTGTGCGTGGCGCTGTTCGCCAGTGCCAGCTGGCAGAACATCGCGGCTGCGTTGGTCGCGTTTGCCATCGGTGCGGTGATCTACAAGCTGCCGCGCAAGGATGCCGACGCCGGGTGACCGGTAGCGCCGGGCCATGCCCGGCGGATTGATCTGGCGATCACGCTGCCGGACCGGGCCGTTAACCGCCACGCAGGCACGATCAGGCTTCGTCCACAACGGAGCCTTCCATGACCGAGTACCAGATCCCCGGCCGCGTACCGGACGACAGCACGCCGCGTGATGCGGTCAGCAACTACTGGCGCGAACGCTACACGGCCGAGCCCTACTATGACGACCAGTTGTTCTTCGAGGACTACGAGCCTGCCTACCGCATCGGCCACGCCGCGCGTGCACGGGACATGATCCGCGCCTACGAACAGGTCGAAGCCGAGCTGGAATCGCGCTGGGCCAATGAACGTGGCCGCAGCCGGCTGGAATGGGCGCAGGCGCGCGGTGCCGTTCGCCGTGGCTGGGAGGATGCACAGCTGGCGGATCCGCGGTTGAAGCGATAACGCCATGCTCCTGTAGAGCCGAGCCCATGCTCGGCTGAGAGTCGAGCATGGCTCGACTCTACAGAAATCCTGCGAGAGCCGAGCGTGGGCTCGGCTCTACAGAATCACTCCTGTTCCGGCAGCGGCGGCACGCCTGCGCTGCGCTTGCTTTCACCGCCACCGGCGGCGATCAGGTCGCGGGTGTTCTTCTGCACCGCCACCGCACCGAACAGCGACAGCGCGTAGGCCATGCCGTAGAAGCCCTTCTCGCTCGATGCCAGGGTGGCATTCCACAGGCCGACCAGCAACAGCATCAGCGCCGACAGCAGCGCGAACCAGCACAACGCGTAGTACAAGCCACTCACCGGAATACCCTCGACGCGGTCACGCACGCTCTTCTGCAGCGACACCGCCGCGAAAAGGCCGAACAGCAGCAGGGTCAGGTAGTAGCCCTTCTCGTTGAGCGCCATCGTTGCGGCGTTGAACAGGCCGATCAGGTAGGCCGCCGCGCCCAGCAACAGGGCCACCCACGAGGCGGCGATGAAGGCGGTGGACGGCTTGTGGGGCATGGCAGTGTTCATTGCAGATCCTTGGCAGGCAGACGGGCACGCTTTGCCCGGGCGTGCCCACCCTAGACGATCCCGCCGCCCTCGCACAGGGGTTGCAGGACCTTCGGGCCACGACGGTCACCGCTCCAGTGGTATACAAGGTACAGCCCGGCCATCCGCATCCCCGCCTGGAGATACCCATGACCCGCATGCCCCTGCTGCTCGCCCTCGGCCTGGTGCCGATCCTCGCCACCTCCGCCTGCAATGCCGCCGACCCGGCCGCCAACGGCGCCCAGGCCACGGCCACGGCGTCCGCCGCCGCCGATCAACGCCCGTTCACCGCCACCGAGGTCAGCCGTTTCGACCAACCGTGGGCGATGACCTTCCTGCCCGACGGCAGCCTGCTGGTCACCGAGAAGCGCGGCAAGCTGCAGCACCTGGACCTGGCCAGCGGCCAGAAGCATGAGATCACCGGCGTTCCCAAGGTCGCCTATGGCGGCCAGGGCGGTTTCGGTGACGTGATCCTGCACCCGCAGTTCGCAAGCAACCACGTGATCTATCTCAGCTACGCCGAGGAAGGCACGCTGGACACCCGCGGTGCTGCCGTGGCCCGTGCCACGCTGGCGCTGGACGCCAACGGCGCCGGTCAGCTCAAGGACCTGAAGGTGATCTGGCGGCAGAGCCCCAAGGTCAGCGGTGAGGGCCACTACGGCCACCGCCTCGCTTTCGGCCCGGACGGCAAGCTGTGGATCAGCTCCAGCGAGCGGCAGAAGTTCGATCCGGCCCAGGACATGGGCGGCAACCTCGGCAAGATCATCCGCCTCAACGACGATGGCAGCCTGCCCGCTGACAACCCGTTTGCCTCGCAGGGCGGTGTTGCCGCGCAGGTGTGGTCGCTGGGCCACCGCAACATCCTCGGTATGGCTTTCGATGCCAACGGCAAGCTGTGGGCGCACGAGATGGGCCCGGCCGGCGGTGACGAACTGAACCTGATCGTGCGCGGCGCCAACTACGGTTACCCGATTGTTTCCAATGGTGACCACTACGACGGCCGACCGATTCCAGACCACGACACGCGCCCGGAATTCGCCGCCCCGAAGGTGACCTGGACGCCGGTGATCTCGCCGGCCGGCTTCGTGATCTACAGCGGCAAGCTATTCCCGCAGTGGAAGGGCAGCGGCTTCATCGGTGGGCTGTCGTCGACCTCGCTGGTGCGTGTGGCGTTCGACGGCGACAGCGCGCGCGAGGCCGAACGCTTCAACATGGGCGAGCGCATCCGCGAAGTGGAACAGGGCCCGGATGGTGCGCTGTGGCTGCTGGAAGACGGCAGCAAGGCGCGCCTGCTGAAGCTGACGCCGAAGGCCTGATCGGCACCTTTTTCCCGGAACGGCCCCGCATGCGGGGCCGTTTCCGTTTACTGGATGGTGATGACCTTCACCTCGGTCTTCGTGCAGGCCTGGTCCAGGCACTGCCCGCTCAACCACACCTGTCCATCGCCGATCATCACGCCCTGCTGGTTGACGAAGACCTTGCCGAAGTCCTGTTCGGACACCGCCTTGACCACCGCCGGTGTGATGATCTTCTCGTAGTTGCGCTGGAACTCGCCCGGGCCGGTGATCTTCTTTCCATCCGCGATGTTCAGCGGGAAGCGCACTTCCTCCACCACGGCAGCACGATCACCACCGACCACGGCGGTCTTGAACGCGTTGAACACCTTTTCGTACTGCGCCGCATCGCCAAGCAGCGACTCGATGCGCGCGCGTGCGTCTTCCGCGGGCGCATCCGCTTCGGACGCGGCCGGTGCGGCGGCGGTGGGCTCAGCGGGGGGTGCCGCAGGCGCTGCCGGGGCGCTGGCCTCCATCGGCGGCGGCGCATCCGCTGCAGGCTCGGCCGGCGGCGCCGGCTGCGAACAGGCCGCCAGCAGCAGGGCGGGAATCAGACAAGCCATCCGGCGCATGCGCGCACTCCATCGAAACAGGAAGCCCGATGGTAGCGCCGCCGCAGTGACGGCAACAAAAAGGGGACGGAGGGGATTAAGTCGTTAGTGCCACAAACGACTTAATCCCCTCCGTCCCCTTTTTTCGATCAGGCCTTCAGCAGCTCGAACTGCACGGCTTCACCCGCCGCCGACGAGGCGCAGACCCACAGGTCGAACACACCCGGCTCGGCACGCAGCACGCCGTCGCGGCCGGTGAACGCCAGCTGCTCACGGCTGAGGGTGAACACCACTTCGGCCGACTCGCCCGGCTGCAGCGCCACCTTGCGGAAGTCCTTCAGCTCACGCACCGGACGCACGCGGCTGGCCACGCGGTCATGGATGTACAGCTGCACCACTTCTTCACCGGCCACATCGCCGCTGTTGGTCAGCGTGGTGGTGATGGTCAGGGTCTCGTCCCAGCCCAGCGCGGCCGTGCTCAGCTGCGGCACGCCGTAGGCGAAGGTGGTGTAGCCGATGCCATGGCCGAACGGGTACAGCGGCTCGTTCGGAATCTCGCGCCAGCGCGCCTTGAACTCCGACATCGTCGGCAGTTCCGGGCGGCCGGTGCGCGGGTGGTTGTAGAAGTACGGCTGCTGGCCGGATACCTGCGGGAAGCTGACCGGCAGGCGACCAGACGGGCTGTAGTCGCCGAACAGCACATCGGCCACCGCATGGCCGGTCTGCGTGCCCAGGTACCAGGTCACCGCCACGGCCTGTGCATTGCGCACCGCACCCTGCAGCGCCAGCGCGCGGCCATTGCGCAACAGCACCACCAGCGGCTTGCCGGTCATCGCCACGGCCTCGGCCAGCGCCTGCTGTGCCGGCGGCAGGGTGATTTCCACGCGCGACTGCGCTTCACCGCTGTAGCGCTGCGGTTCGCCCAGCGCCAGTACCACCGCGTCGGCACGCAGCGCGGCAGCCACGGCCGCTTCGGTGCCGCCTGGAATCGCGGTTTCCAGTTCGCAGCCCGGCACGATTTCCAGCAGCGCTTCGTCGCCGATGGCGGCGCGCACGCCGGTTTCCAGGTCCACGTAGCGCTGCTTGTCACCGAACAGCGTCCAGCAGCCCTCGATGTTCTCGCGGTCCTGCACGAACGGGCCGATCAGTGCGATCTTCTGCCCGGTCTTCTGCAGCGGCAGCACGTTGTCGCGGTTGTTCAGCAGCACGATCGAACGGCGCGCGGCGTCGCGCGACAGTGCGTCATGCGCGGCGATGTGCGAGGTATCCGCTTCACGGGCCGGGTCCAGCGAACGGTACGGGTCATCGAACAGGCCGATGGTTTCCTTCAGCCACAGGATGCGGCGCACGCCCTCATCCAGCACCGCCATTGGCACCTCGCCGCTCTCGACCAGGCCCGGCAGGTGCTCGGCGTAGAAGCCGCTCTGCATGCTCAGGTCCAGGCCGGCGGTGAACGCCTTGGCGGTGGCATCGCGGTCGTCGGCGGCATAGCCGTGCGCGACCAGTTCCATGTCGGCGGTGTAATCGGAGATCACCACGCCCGGGAACTTCCATTCGCCGCGCAGGATGTCGGTCAGCAGTTCGGCATTGGCGCTGGCCGGCACGCCGTTGATGTCGTTGAACGAGGACATCACGGTGATCGCGCCGGCGTCGAAGGCGGCCTTGAACGGCGGCAGGTGCACGTCGCGCAGGGTCTGCGGCGAGATGTCCACCATGTTGTATTCCATGCCGGCCATCACCGCGCCATAGGCGGCGAAGTGCTTCGGCGTGGCCAGCAGCGAATCGGCGGCGCGCAGGTCGCTGCCCTGGAAGCCGCGCACGCGGGCGGCGGCGAACGCACAGCCCAGCACCACGTCCTCACCGGCACCTTCGGCGCCACGGCCCCAGCGCTGGTCGCGGGCGATGTCCACGGCCGGGGCATAGGTCCAGTGCAGGCCGGCAGCGGTGGCTTCGATGGCGGTGGCGCGCGCGGTGCGCTCGGCCAGGTCCGGTTCGAAGCTGGCGGCCTCGCCCAGCGGGATCGGGAACACGGTACGCATGCCGTGGATGACGTCGGCAGCCAGGATCACCGGGATGCCCAGGCGGCTTTCCTCGGTGGCGACCTGCTGGATGCGGCGGCCCAGTTCGGCGCCGACACCATTGAACAGGGACCCGACCTTGCCCTCGCGCACCTGCTGCAGCACCTGGTCGGCATTGCGCACGTTGGCTTCCGGGTTCACGTCCGGGGCGAACGGGCGGACCATGTCTGCGAAGACACCCAGCTGGCCGACCTTTTCCTCGACGGTCATCTGGGCAATGAGGGATTCGATGCGATCGGAGGCCACCGGCAGTCCTTGATGAAAACGTTTACAAGCCCGGCATTCTAGCGATCCCGAGCCGTTTGGCGAGAGGTTTCTTCATTCAGTTTCAGCCACCAGCGGGGACCGTATGGCCCCGCCGGGGGCACCGCAGCTTACTCCGAGCCGGCCAACTGGCGCTGCCCGGCCATCAACATGGCGTCGCTGGAGGCCTGGAACACCCGCAGGCCAAACGCCGGCAGGATCGCCAACAGGTGGTCGAAGATGTCCGACTGCACCGCCTCGTACTCGCCCCAGGCAGTGCTGCGGGTGAAGCAGTACAGCTCCAGCGGCAGGCCTTCGGTGGTCGGCTGCAGCTGACGTACCAGCAGGGTCATATCGGTATGGATGCCCGGGTGGCTGCGCAGGTAGCGCTCCACATAGGCCCGGAAGGTACCCAAGTTGGTCACGCGGCGGCTGTTGACCTCGGCCACGCCCTGCTCTCGCAGGCGCCCGTTCCACTGGCCCAGCTCCTGTTCCTTCTCACGCAGGTAGTCGCGCAGCAGCGCGAACTGGCCGAGGAAGGCCAGGTCGCCCTCGTCCAGGAAGCCGACGCTGTGCTGGTCCAGGTACAGCGCGCGCTTGATCCGGCGGCCACCCGCTTCCTGCATGCCGCGCCAGTTCTTGAACGACTCGGTCACCAGCTTCTTGGTCGGGATGGTGGTGATCGTCTTGTCGAAGTTCTGCACGGTGACGGTATGCAGGGCGATATCAATGACATCGCCATCGGCATTCTGGCTGGGCATCTCGATCCAGTCGCCGATGCGCACGCGGCCATCGCCGCTGATCTGCACGCTGGCCACCAGCGACAGGATGGTGTCCTGGAAGATCAGCATCAGCACTGCGGTGGCCGCGCCAAGGCCGGTGACCAGATAGCGCAGGTCGACGCCGGCCAGGGTGGCAACGATCGACAGGCCGGCGATCACGAAGATGACGATCTTGGCTACCTGCAGGTAGCCCTTGATCGGCTTGTTGCGTGCTTCGGGGCGACGTTCGTAGAGATCGTTGGCCGCATCGAGCGCATGCGAGATGGCCAGCACCACGGTCAGGATCGCCCACGCCTGGCAGGCGCCGATGATGAAGCCCACCAGCCCTGGCGGCAGGTCCGGCACGATGCGGATGCCGGAAGCGATCACCTGGCTGGGCACCACATTGGACAGCCGCGAGATCACCCGCATCAGGTGGCTGCCACGGCCGGTGTCAGCGCCCGGCAGGCGGCTGAGCAGGCGTCGCAGCCCGCGCAGCAGGATGCGCTTGGTCACCCAGTTGGCCAGGCCGGCGGCGATCAGCAGCGCCGAAATCATCAACGCCAGGTAGGCGCCAGGATAGGGTTCCAGTGTGTTCTGCAGCTTTTCCAGCCACTGTACCGCCACCACCGCGTCTACCATCCGTTGTCTCCTTGTTTTATTGCTGATGAGGTTGCCGACCAGCGGCCGGGTTTACCGGGTCAGTCGCGCGTGCGCTCGATGATCACGCCCACCGCGCGCGCACCGCGCACCGCGCCCGGCTTGCTCAGCTTCAGGCGCAGCCACTTCACGTCGAATTCGTCCAGTACGATCTGCGCGCAGCGCTCGGCCAGGGTCTCGACCAGGCCGAATTCCGACTCGCGCACGAACTGCTCCAGGCGCTTGCTCACCGCCTTGTAGTTCAGGGTGTGGGCGATGTCATCGGTAGCCGCAGGGCGACGGTTGTCGAAGCCCATTTCCAGGTCGAACACCAGGTCCTGGCGGATCCGTCGCTCCCAATCGTAGATACCGATCAGGGCGTCGATCGTCAGCCCCTCGATGAAAACCTTGTCCATTGCGCTTACCCGCCCGAATACAGGGGGCCATGGTAACGGCACGGCGGTGACCCTGCCCGGAACGGGCGATGGGTGGCCGGCAGGGGCGCAGCTCCAGAAAAGACAAAGGGCCCTGCTAGCGGGGCCCTTTGGTACCTCTCAACGTCCCCGGGGGGAGCTGGAATCCAGCCGCGAGTCCCGGAGCACACGATGCAGATCATGACGTTCATTCCCTCTACGGTCCAGAGTCAATCGCGACATGCTGGAGGAAGCCCAAGGCGATACAGGGATTCTGCTGCCTGACGCGGCGGCGTTATCCGATATCAAGCCTGCGGCAGCCAGCGCAAGCTGATGATCCGCCATGTGGTCCCGTATTTCGATGAGAGAGCAACGAATCCTGCAGGCAGCGCTGTCACGCCCACGGTGGGCGACGTACAAACGTATCGCGGACCGGCACTCTTTGGACGCCGCCTCGCTTTACGTATGGAACATGCAGATGTGCGGCGCGCTGCTATCCCCCCTGCACGTCTGTGAAATCGTAATCCGCAACGCGGCGGCCGCGGCGCTGGCGCATGCCTTCGGGCCACGCTGGCCCTGGCATCCTGCACTGCTGCAGCGGATGCCAGCAGATGGCGCGTTGTCGGCCTTGCAGAATATCCATAGACAGGCAGGTCGTCGGATGGACACTCAGGAGATCATCGCCAGCCTTCGCTTCGCGTTCTGGCAACAGCTTTTCACGCGGCGCTTCGAGGGAGCCATCTGGACGCGGGGCTTGAAGATCGCACTGCCGAACGCGCCACAGAGTGCTCTCAGCGTGGTCCGCACGAACATCCATGCCGACCTCGACCGCGTCCGCCACCTGCGCAACCGGATCGCGCACCACGAGCCCATCCTGGAACGCGACATCGGCGCCGACCTGGCCGCGATCGGGCGGCTGATCCACGCCCGCTGCCCGCACACCCTGGGGTGGCTGCAGCGCCATGAGCGGGCGACGACGGTATTGGCAGCGTCGCCATTGGGTGCACGTGCGTAGCGATCACGCGCAGTCGAGCATGGCTCGACGCTACAAAGAGCGGCCGTTGGGACTCACACCGCCGGCAGGGTCGCCATGTCCCAGCGCGGGGTCACATCCACCTTCGGCGGGCTGTGCTGGCCGGCCTGCAGGCGCAGCGCGCCAGCGAAGGCGATCATCGCGCCGTTGTCGGTACACAGCGCAGGCCGCGGGAAACAGGCGCGGCCGCCCAGGCGCTCGGCCATCTGCTGCAGGCGCGCGCGCAGGCGCTTGTTGGCGCCGACGCCGCCGGCCACCACGATCACGTTAGTCCCGGCCGCTTCCAGCGCGCGCTCGCACTTGATCGACAGGGTCTCGACCACCGCGTCTTCAAAGCCACGGGCGATGTCGGCGCGGGTCTGCTCGCTCTGGTCGCTGTCGCGCCAGGCCATCAGCACCTGGGTCTTCAGGCCGGAGAAACTGAAATCCAGCCCGGGGCGGTCGGTCATCGGCCGCGCGAAGCGGTACGCGCCCGGCGTCCCCTGCTCGGCCAGCCTGGCCAGCTGGGGACCACCCGGGTACGGCAGGCCCATCAGCTTGGCGGTCTTGTCGAAGGCCTCGCCGGCCGCATCGTCCAGGGTCTCGCCCAGCAGCCGGTACTGGCCGATGGCGTCCACCGCCACCAGCTGGGTATGGCCACCGGACACCAGCAGTGCCACGAACGGCGCTTCCGGCGGGTCGTCTTCCATCAGCGGGGCCAGCAGGTGGCCTTCCATATGGTGTACGCCCACCGCCGGCACCTCCAGCGCCCAGGCCAGCGAGCGGGCCACGCCGGCGCCCACCAGCAGCGCGCCAACCAGGCCGGGACCGGCCGTGTAGGCCACCCCGTCGATGTCGCCTACGCCGAGACCGGCTTCGGCCAGGGTCTGGCGCACCAGCGGCAGCAGCTTGCGGACGTGGTCGCGGCTGGCCAGCTCGGGCACTACACCGCCGTACTCGGCATGCAGGGCGATCTGGCTGTAGACCGCATGGGCGCGCAGGGCCGCGCTGCCGGCCAGGTCGGTGTCATACACCGCCACGCCGGTCTCATCACAGGAAGATTCGATGCCAAGGACTCGCATGCCTGCTATTATGACGCCCCTGCCGCCCCCTCGGGGGATGTGCAGATCTCACTGCTTTCGAACTTCCGGCCCGTATTCAGGGTTGGCCGCTTGCAGTTTGTCTATTCGCCGCTATAATGTGCGGCTCGCCGGGCGTGACCCGGTTCTACTGTGTCCCGGAGATTCCATGCCCAGCGTCAAAGTCCGCGAGAACGAGCCCTTCGAGTTTGCTCTTCGCCGCTTCAAGCGCACTTGCGAAAAGGCCGGTGTGCTGGCCGAAACCCGCAAGCGCGAGTTCTACGAAAAGCCGACCCAGGAGCGCAAGCGCAAGGCCGCCGCTGCTGTGAAGCGTCAGCTGCGCCGCTCGTCGCGCGACGTTACCAAGCGTCAGCGCCTGTACTGATCGGACGCATCTTCATTGCGGCGGGCTTGCCTGTCGCGATGGAGCCGAAGCCGGCACGCGCGAGCGTCGCCGGCTTTTTGCGTTTCCGGGTTCGGGCATCCGCCCCGCCCCACCTACCACCACGAGGTTCCTCATGAGCATGAAGCAGCAGCTCACCGAAGACATGAAGGCCGCCATGAAGGCGGGCGAGAAGCACAAGCTGGGCGTGATCCGCCTGATCAACGCCGCCATCAAGCAGCGCGAAGTGGACGAGCGCATCGAACTGGACGACACCGCCGTGATCGCCGTGCTCGACAAGATGGTCAAGCAGCGCAAGGACTCGGTCAGCCAGTTCGAAGCCGCCAACCGCGAGGACCTGGCCGAGATCGAGCGCGCCGAGATCGTGGTCATCGAAGCCTACCTGCCAGCGAAGATGGGCGAAGCCGAGATCGTGGCCGCCATCCAGGCCGCCATCACCGAAACCGGTGCTTCCGGCCCGGCCGACATGGGCAAGCTGATGGGCGCGCTGAAGCCCAAGCTCGCCGGCCAGGCCGACATGGGCCTGGTGTCCAAGCTGGTCAAGCAGCTGCTGGCATAAGCCATTGCCGGGGTCGGATCCCTTTCGCATTGCGAAAGGGCTCTGACCCCAATGATGCATCCACTTCACCGCACCTTCGACCCCCGGCTGCTACAACACCCCCATGGTCGAGCAATCGCATTCCCCCGCCGACACGCGTCCCCACGGCATCCCCGCACGGCTTCGCCACTACGCTGACCGCCTGCAGGACAGCTTCCCGATGGCGGTCGCCAAGCGCTTCGTCGAAATCGACGTGCTGACCCAGGCCGCTTCGGTCTCCTTCTACGCCCTGCTGTCGATGGCACCGCTGCTGGTGCTGCTGTTGTGGCTGACTGCCTCGCTGTACCCGCCTGCACAACAGACGTTGATCAGCCAGATCGGCTCGGTGGCCGGCAGCAGCGTGGCCAGCGTCGCCGACACCGTGCTGCACAACGCCAACAGCCAGCCCAGCGTCGGTTCGCTGGCCGGGCTGTGGAGCACGCTGCTGCTGTTCGTGGGTGCCACCGCCGTGTTCGCCCAGCTGCAGAACGCGCTGAACCGGATCTTCCACACCAGCGGCCAGCGCCTGGAAGGCGTCAAGGCCTGGCTGCGCAAGCGCGTGTTCTCGTTCGGCGTGGTGCTGGCACTGGGCTTCCTGCTGATCCTCTCGATGACCGCCACCACTGCACTGCAGGTGGTGTTCGCGCAGCTGCCCTCGGTGCTGCCGGCGATCGGCTACCTGACCTCGCTGCTGCTCTACACGCTGGCCTTCGCCTTCCTCTACCACTACCTGCCGGACCGCCGCGTGGCCTGGCGCCAGGCCTTCATCGGCGGCGCCATCACCTCGGTGCTGTTCACCCTTGGCCGCTACGGTATTGGCGTCTACATCGCTACCGTGGCCCCGGGCAGCGCCTACGGCTCGATGGGCGCGTTGGTGATCGCACTGGTGTGGATCTACTACGCCACCGCCGTGTTCTTCGTCGGTGCATTGATGACCGCGGTGATCGACGAGCGCCTGCATGCACGGGCTCAGCTGGCCAAGGCCGGGGTCGAGGCCGAATAGGCCAGTCCCGGCGTCGCCAGCGAGTAAACTAGGGGAACTTGCCGCCCCTGCTGCGCGCCCTGGCGGCCGCGCCCCGTTCTGTTGCCCATGGCCCGTATCCCCGACGCTTTCATCGACGATCTGCTCGCCCGCTCCGACATCGTCGAGGTGGTGGGCAGCCGCGTGCCGTTGAAGCGACAGGGCAAGGAATATGCAGCGCGCTGCCCGTTCCATGACGAGCGCTCGGCGTCGTTCACGGTCTCGCCCACCAAGCAGTTCTATCACTGCTTCGGTTGCGGCGCGCACGGCACCGCGATCAGCTTCCTGATGAACTACGACCGCCTCGAGTTCCTCGACGCGGTGGATGAGCTGGCCAAGCGCGCGGGCATGGAAGTGCCGCGCAACGAGAACCCGCGCAGCCCCCAGCAGCAGGACGACAGCCGCGAGCTGTATTCGGCGCTTGAGGCGGCCACGAAGTTCTTCCAGAACAACCTGGAAGGCAGCGACAAGGCACGCAGCTATCTCGATGGGCGTGGCGTGGACGAAGAGAACCGCGCACGCTTCCAGATCGGCTACGCGCCGGATGGCTACAGCGGCCTGCGCGATGCGCTGGGCAAGGACGAGCGGCGCATGAAACTGCTCGACCGCGCCGGCCTGTTCTCCAAGAACGACCGCGGCCACGTCTACGACAAGTTCCGCGACCGGGTGATGTTCCCGATCTTCGACCGCCGTGGCCGGGTGATCGCCTTCGGCGGCCGCGTGTTCGAGAAGGACGACGGCCCCAAGTACCTCAACTCGCCCGAAACCGCGCTGTTCCACAAGGGCCGCGAGCTGTACGGCCTGTGGCAGGTGCGCCAGGCCAACCAGAAGATCGAGCGGCTGATCGTGGTCGAGGGCTACATGGACGTGGTCTCGCTGTTCCAGTTCGGCGTCACCCAGGCGGTGGCGACGCTGGGCACGGCGACCACGCCGGACCATGCCGAGCTGTTGTTCCGCAACGCGCCGGACGTGTTCTTCTGCTTCGACGGCGACGCCGCCGGCCGCCGCGCCGGCTGGAAGGCGCTGGAGTCGGTGCTGCCGCGCATGAAGGATGGCCGCCAGGCGTTCTTCCTGTTCCTGCCCGATGGCGAGGACCCGGACACCATCGTGCGCAAGGAAGGCGCCGAGGCCTTCAACGAACGGCTGAAGCAGGCCACGCCGCTGTCGCAGTTCTTCTTCGACGAACTGACCCGCGAGATCAACCTGGGTACGCTGGACGGCAAGGCACGCCTGGCCGAGCGGGCCAAGCCGATGCTGGCGCAGATTCCCGACGGTGCCTTCGGCGACCTGATGAAGCAGCAGCTGGCGCAGCTGACCGGGCTCGGCGGCAACGCCCCGTCTGCGCGCGCGCCGATGCCTCAGCGCCAGCCGGCACGCACTATTCAACCGGTGGCCAAGCGCAGCCTGGTGCGCGGCGCGATCGCCGTGCTGCTGCAGCAGCCGTCGCTGGCACTGACGCTGGGGGGAAAGCACCATTTCCAGGGGCTGCGCCTGCCGGGCGTGGAGCTGCTGCTGGAGCTGCTGGACCTGGTCGAGCAACGCCCGGACATCAGCACCGGCGCGCTGCTGGAGCACTTCGACGGGCGTGAGGAACAGGCGTCACTGCACACGCTGGCCGCGCAGACGATGCCCGGCGATGACGCGATGTGGACCCAGGAACTGCACGATGCCGTAGCCCAGCTGGAGAAACAGCTGCTGGTGCAACGTCTGGAAGAGTTGTTGGCAAAGCAGCGCCAACAGGGTCTGGACGATACTGACAAATACGAACTGCGCGAGCTGTTGAAGGCCCGCGCCGGACTGCGCCTGTAGCGGCAGAACGTTTTCACGGAGAGGACCATGCTGCTGCGCCTGACCTGCCTGCTGTTGTTGTCGCTCTGCCTGCCGCTAGCCGTCCTGGCCGCGGATACCCCGCTCAATGAAGTCCGCCCCGGCCTGTATGCCGGCGGCCAGCCCAGTGCCGCACAACTGCGCGAACTGGCCGCACAAGGCGTACGCACCGTGATCGACCTGCGCCAGCCTGGCGAGGACCGGGGTTTCGATGAAACCCGCGTGGCCGAATCGCTGGGCCTGCGCTATGTACGCATTCCAGTGGCCGGCGCCGAGGGCCTGGATGAGGCCAATGTGCGCGCCGTGCACCAGGCCCTGCAGCAGAGCCTGGGGCCGGTGCTGCTGCACTGCGCCTCCGGCAACCGCGCCGGTGCCGTGCTCGGCCTGGTCAATGCACGCTACGAACATGCCAGCCCGGAACAGGCCCTTCAGCTGGGCCAGCGCGCCGGCCTGAAGTCGCTGGAAGCCGCCACCCGCCAGCGCCTGGCCACACCGGTCACCTCGCCCTGAACCCTCCGCACCAAGGACTCTGCCCACCATGACCCGCTGGTGGTCGCGCCTGCGACCGGACAATTTCACCCTCGCCCTGCTGTGCACCGTCGGCCTGGCCTCGCTGCTGCCGATGAAGGGCGCCGCCGCCATCGTCCTCGATGATGTCACCACCGTCGCCATCGCCGCGCTGTTCTTCCTGCATGGTGCGCGCCTGCCGCGCGAGTCGATCATCGGCGGCATGCTGCACTGGCGGCTGCACCTGACCATCCTGGCCTGCACCTTCATCCTTTTCCCGCTGCTGGGGCTGATGTTCAAGCCGCTGTCGGGCTGGCTGCTGACCCCAGAGCTGTACCTGGGCGTGCTGTTCCTGTGCACCCTGCCCTCCACCGTGCAGTCGTCCATCGCGTTCACCTCGATGGCGCATGGCAACGTGCCCGCAGCGGTGTGCAGCGCTTCGCTGTCGAGCATCCTCGGCGTATTCCTGACCCCGCTGCTGCTGACCGCGCTGGCCGGCACCTCGGGCGGCGTGCACGATCCGCTGCATGCGATCGGCGGCATCATGCTGCAGCTGCTGGTGCCGTTCGTGGCCGGCCACCTGCTGCGGCCGTGGATTGCCGGCTGGGTGGAGCGGCAGCGCGCGCTGCTGCGCTACACCGACCAGGCCACCATCCTGCTGGTGGTGTACTCGGCCTTCGGCGAGGCAGTGACCGAAGGGCTGTGGAGCAAGACGCCGCTGCTTTCGTTGCTGGCCGTGGCAGTGGTGGCCGCGGTGCTGCTGGGTATCGCCATGCCGCTGATCACCTTCATCGCCCGCCGCCTGCGCTTCAACCGCGAGGACGAGATCGCCATCGTGTTCTGTGGGTCGAAGAAGAGCCTGGCCACCGGCGTGCCGATCGCCAAGGTGTTGTTCGCTGGTGGCAGCCTGGGCGCGATCGTGCTGCCGGTGATGATCTACCACCAGATCCAGCTGATCGTCTGCGGCGTGATCGCGCAGCGGTATGCGCGGCGCAAGCCCTGACCCGACCGGGAGACATCCACGCATGGCGTGGATCTACTGTAGAGCCGAGCCCATGCTCGGCTGATGCCTGTGATCCGGAGTGGATCCACGCCATGCGTGGATGCTCCTGCCATCAGACCGGGTCAGAGCCCCGCTGGGGATCTGACCCTGAGTCGAGCATGGCTCGACTCTACAAAGGGCAGCCGGTCACAACCAGGGCAGGATCCAGTGGTCCACCAGCAGGAAGGCGAACAGCGCCATCAGGTACACGATGGAGTAATAGAACATCTTCATCGAGAACAGTTCGTCCGGCGGGTTCAGCATGCGCCAGGCGTACCAGAGGAATACGGCGTTGAGCACGATCGCGCCGCCCAGGTAGAACGCGCCGCTCATGCCCACCAGGTACGGCAGCAGGCAGACCAGCGCCAGCACCACCGAATACACCATGATCTGCTTGCGGGTATGCACCACGCCGTGGGTCACCGGCAGCATCGGGATTTCGGCCTTGGCGTAGTCCTCGCGGCGGAAGATCGCCAGCGCCCAGAAGTGCGGCGGCGTCCAGATGAAGATGATCAGCACCAGCAGCGACGAATACGCCCAGTCCGACGAACCCTGCATGCCGGTCACTGCGGCCCAGCCCAGCATTGGCGGCATCGCGCCGGCCAGGCCACCGATGACGATGTTCTGCGAGGTCGCGCGCTTCAGGTACACGGTGTAGATCACCGCATAACCAATCAGCGAGGCGAAAGTCAGCACGGCGGTGATCAGGTTCACCCACAGCACCAGGATGGTCATCGACAGCACGATCAGAACGCCGGCAAACACCAACACCTGCCACGGCTTGACCTTGCCCACCACCAGCGGGCGCCACGAGGTGCGCGCCATCTGCGCGTCAATGTGCGCATCCAGCAGCTGGTTGATGGCGGCGGCGGCCGAGGCCGCCAGCCAGATGCCGAGGAAACCGAGCACGCCGGCGCGCACCTGCTCCCAGCTGGGCACGCCGGGGATGGCCAGGACCATGCCGACCAGGGCAGTGAAGACAATGAGGGCGACGACCTTGGGTTTGGTCAGGTCCCAGTACTGGCGGTAATTGGAAAACATGGAATCAGTCCGGGGCACGCAGGCGGGCCAGCAGGCTGACCAGCACGAACAACAGGGCAACGGCCACGCCGTTGTGGGCCACCGCCACTTCCAGCGGCAGCGCCAGCTTCACATTGAGGATGCCGAGGGTGACCTGCAGCACCAGCAGCGCCATCAGCGCACTGGCCCAGCCACGCATGCTCGGCAATCGGAACAGGCGCACGCCCAGCCACAGCAGGTAGACGGCCACCACCACCGCGAACAGGCGGTGCGCCATCTGGATGGCGATACGCGAGGCGCCATCCAGCACGCCGCCTTCGTAGTCCACGCCGATGCCGCGCCACAGGGTGAAGCCTTCGACGAAGTTGTGCTGCGGCCACCACTGGTTGGCGCAACGCGGGAAGTTGTCCAGCGAGGCGCTGCCCCCGCCGCAGGCCAGCGCCGCGTAGTTGGCACTGACCCAACCGCCCAGTGCGATCTGGGTGACCAGCACCGCCACACCGATGCGCAGCAGCCACTTCAGCTTCGGCGCTTCAGCCAGTGTGATCGGCATGTGCGTCGCGCGCCAGGCCATCCATACCAGCAGGCCAAACATCAGCATGCCACCCAGCAGATGGCCCATCACCACGATGGGTTTGAGCAGCAGGGTCACCGTCCACATGCCCAGCAGGGCCTGGAAGATCACCACGGCCAGTGTCAGCAGCGCCGCACGCGCCAGGTCGATGTTGCTCCAGCGCAGTGCGGCGATCAGCAGGATCGCCTCGCCGATCAATGCCAGCGCACTGGCGGTGCCGTGCCAGCCCATCATGTACAGCGGTATGCCGGCGGCCACCAGTACGCAGGCGGTCACCACCGCCGTGCTTCCGAATCGCCGCTTGCGCGTGGCCAGCAGCGCCAGGGTCAGGATCTCGATGCCCAGCGCGCCGGCCAGGAAGCGGTGCACCTGCTCACGCCAGGCCTTGTGGGTTTCCAGCGGGCGGATCTCCGCCGCCGGGTGGCCAATGGTCTCTTCCACGTGCTGCGGCCAGGTGGCCTGGCCATAGCAGGTGGGCCAGTCCGGGCAGCTCAGGCCGGCATCGGACAGGCGCACGAAGGCACCGAACATGATCGTGCTCGCGGTCATGATCATGGCGAACCACGCCAGGCGGTGGAAATTGCGGTGCAGCGCCGGACGCGCGGAAAGGCTCATCAAACGGGACTCACTTCAGTTTCAGCAACGTGGCCATGTCCTTGCGCAGGCCCCCCAGGTCACTGCCGGGGGCATGGCGCATGATCACGAAGCCGTTCGGATCGATCACGTAGACCGGCAATCCCGCCGGATCATCGACGCCAGGCAGCGCCGCGCGCAGTGCTGGCGACGGAGCCAGCGGCCGCAGCGCGGGCAGCGAGGCGATCGACGCCGGTGGCGTTCCCAGCCACAGGATTTCGACATTATCGGCGTTATGGCCGAACAGCTGCCACACCTTGCCCAGTCCCTGCGACAAAGTGACGCACTGCGCGTCGCAGACTCCGGCCGGCGCCACCAGCAGGCGCCAGGTCCGGGCCTCCGGGTTCCACGGGTAGGCTTGGCCAGTGGCCAGGGTCGGGCTCCGCTGGCGCAGGTCCACCGGCGGCTTCAGCAGTTGGCCGGCATTACGGTGCCCGGTGGGCTGCCAGCCGGAGAAGCGCAGTACGGCAGCCAGTGCCATCGCCCCGAAGAACACGGCAAACAGCAGCACCAGGGTCCGGCGGCCGGAGCCGCGCGCCTGCGGGGACGTAGCAGTGTTCATGCGGGGCATTTTCTCATGGTTGGGTACGGGATGCCGGTCGGGCCACGGCGCGCCTCCTGCGCCATTCCAGCACCAGCGCCACCACCAGCACGGTCAGGGCCAGGCCGAACCACTGCACGGCGTAGCCCAGGTGACGCTGCGGTGGCAGCGTGTTCGGCAACAGGTCCAGATCACGTTCGTCGCCGAAGGGCAGCGCCGGGTCCAGGCGCAGTACACGATCGGGAAGTGACTGCACCCCCAGCGCGCGGGCCAGGCCTTCGGCCGGCAATCGGCTGGCCAGCCAGCGGCCCGCTTCCCCCGTGGCGGAGAATGCGGGACCGAGTGCCAATCCGGCCGACGGCGGCGGCGCCAGCAACCCACGTACGGCCACCGGCGAAGGGGGTGCCGGCACATCCGGCAGGGTGCGATCCGGCGGCAGCGCGCGCCATCCCAGATCGACCAGCAGCACGCTGCCCTCGTCACTGCGGAACGGGCGGTAGATCTTCACGCCCGCGCGGCCGTGCCGGGTCTGATTGTCCAGCAGCACCACGCCGGGCAGGAAGCGACCGTGGTCGGCCACGCCATGCAACGCACCGGGCGCTGCCAGCGCCTGCGCCAACGACAGTACCTGCGCTGCGGCTGGACCCTGTGCATCCAACATTGCCTGTTTGGCATGCATGCGCTGCAGCTGCCACAGCCCCAATGCGGTGAAACCGGCCATTGCCAGCACGGCCAGCGGCCATCCGAGCACGCGCGTGTGCTGGCGCATCATGACAAGTCCGCGCAAACGCGGTCAGATAGGCACATCCACCCTGCCCTCGAGCCGCGCATGAATGATTCGCTGAAGACCCTGCTGGTAATCGCGTTTCTGATCGTCATCGTCTGGAATCTGGGCGCCGGCCTGTATTACCTGCTGGTCGACCGCGGCCAGACCAAGCGCACGGTCAACGCACTGACACGCCGCATCGGGGTGTCGGTGGCCTTGATCGTACTGGTGATCGTGAGCATCTACATGGGCTGGATCAAACCGCACGGCATCGGCGGCTGAGGCCACCGATGCGTGCGCGGTCAAAGCACGTAGACGAACATGAAGAGCATCAGCCACACCACGTCGACGAAGTGCCAGTACCACGCGGCGGCTTCGAAACCGAAATGGTTGTCGCGGGTGAAGTGTCCCTTGGCCGAACGCAGCCACATCACGATCAGCATGATCGTGCCCAGCAGCACGTGCGCGCCGTGGAAGCCGGTCAGCATGAAGAACGTCGAACCATAGATTCCCGAGCCGAGCGTCAGGTTCAGTTCCTTGTAGGCGTGGATGTACTCCTCCGCCTGCAGGGTCAGGAAGCCGAGGCCGAGCACCACGGTCAGGCCCAGCCAGATCAGCAGCTGGCGGCGGTTGCCGGCCTTCAGTGCATGGTGGGCGATGGTCAGGGTCACGCCGGAGGTGAGCAGGATCAGCGTGTTGATCAGCGGCAGGCCCCAGGCCGGGATGGTCTGGAACGCGCCGCCGATCGCCGCCGGGCCATTGGTCGGCCATCCTGCCGAATAGCCCTGCCAGAGCAGTTCGTTGGTCATCACCCCGCGGCCTTCGCCGCTGAGCCAGGACAGGCCCAGGTTGCGGGTGTAGAACAGCGCGCCGAAGAAGGCGCCGAAGAACATCACCTCGGAGAAGATGAACCAGATCATCCCCATCCGGAACGAGCCATCGACCTGGTGGTTGTAGTTGCCGGCCTGTGATTCGCGCACCACATCGCTGAACCACCAGAACAGGGTCAGCACCAGCATCGCGATGCCGACGTAGAACGTCCAGCGTCCCCAGCTGGCGTCGTTGAGCCAGCTGGCCACGCCCACCATGGTCACCATCATCGCGATGGAACCCACGAACGGCCATTTGCTCTGGGCCGGGACGAAGTACACGTTGGCGTCGGTCGGTGTCTGGGCCATGTCGGTATCCGGGTCAGGGTGCGGCGTGCGCGCCTTCCGAGGTGGCGGCCGGGGCCAGCCGATCGGACAGCGCGTCGTTGCGGTAGAAGGTGTAGGACAAGGTGATCGTCCTGATCTCCGGCGGCAGATCCGGATCGACGATGAAACGCACCGGCATGTCGCGCTTCTCGCCAGCCTGCAGCGTCTGCGCGGTGAAACAGAAACATTCGGTCTTGCTGAAGAAGCCCGAGGCACGCGCCGGCGCCACCGAAGGCACCGCACTGCCGACCACCGCCTGCTGGCTGTCGTTGCGGGCGAAGTACAACGCTTCATTGAGTTCGCCGGGCACAACGTCCATGGTCAGCTGTTCGGGATGGAACGACCACGGCAGGCGCGAGTTGACGCCGCCATCGAATTCCACCCGTACGGTGCGCTTGCCGGACGCCGCACCCGCACTGGCTTCGCTGCCGGGGCCGCGCTCCAGTCGCACGCCGAACACCTTCTCGCAGGCGATGCGATACAGCGGCACCAGCGAGAACGTCAGCAGGAACACCGCCACCGCCACGCCGATCAGGCGCGGCAGCCCGGCACTGCGTGAGGTCGCGGTGGCCGGTGCGTCGCTCATCGGCCGATCACCCCACTGAGGATGAAACCGACGTAGACCAGCACAGCGATGGCGCCGACCCACATCGCCGTGCGCCTGGCGCGCCGGCGTTGCTGTTCGATGCCGTTTTCCGGGGCGTCGCCCGGGCTGTTGTAGAGCCGAGCCATGCTCGGCTGCTTTTCGTCAGCCGAGCATGGCTCGGCTCTACAGGTCTGCAGTGGGCTCTCGTTATGCATGCCCCACCTCAGTGCGTGATGTCGTCATGCGCCAGGTCCCCCGGGCGGATGGTCGGCGGCGTGGTGAAGGTGTGCGCCGGTGCCGGCGACGGCAGCGTCCACTCCAAGCCACGCGCGCCTTCCCAGGAACGCGCCTCGGCCTTCTCGCCATTGCGCAGCGAGGACAGCAGGATCGCGGCCATCATGAACGGCGTGACGAACATGCCGAACGCACCGATCGAGCTGATCAGGTTCCAGTCGGCGAAGGCCACGCTGTAATCGGGAATACGGCGCGGCATGCCGGCCAGGCCGAGGAAGTGCTGCGGGAAGAACAGCAGGTTGACGAACACGATCGACCACCAGAAGTGCACCTTGGCCCACTTCTCGCTGTACATGCGCCCGGTCCACTTCGGCCACCAGTAGTACACCGCGGCAATCAGCGCGAACACCGCGCCGGTCACCAGCACGTAGTGGAAGTGGGCGACCACGAAGTAGGTGTCGTGGTACTGGAAGTCGGCCGCCACGATCGCCAGCATCAGGCCGGAGAAGCCACCGATGGTGAACAGGATGACGAAGGCCACCGACCACAGCATCGGCGCTTCGAACGTCAGCGAGCCGCGCCACATGGTGCTGACCCAGTTGAACACCTTCACGCCGGTCGGGATCGAGATCAGCATGGTGGCGAACATGAAGTAGATCTCGCCACCCAGCGGCATGCCCACGGTGAACATGTGGTGGGCCCAGACGATGAACGACAGGAATGCGATGGCGGCGGTGGCGTACACCATCGCCTGGTAGCCGAACAGCGGCTTGCGGCTGAAGGTCGGGATGATCTCGCTGACCACGCCGAAGGCGGGCAGGATCATGATGTAGACCTCGGGGTGCCCGAAGAACCAGAAGATGTGCTGGTACATCACCGGGTCACCGCCACCGGCGGCGTTGAAGAAGCTGGTGCCGAAGAACTTGTCGGTCAGCAGCATGGTCACCGCGCCGGCCAGCACCGGCATCACCGCAATCAGCAGGAAGGCGGTGATCAGCCAGGCCCAGCAGAAGATCGGCATTTTCAGCAGGTCGATGCCCGGCGCACGCATGTTCAGCACGGTGGCGATGATGTTGATCGCACCCATGATCGAACTGATGCCGGCCACGTGGATCGCGAACACGCTGAAGGCCACGTTGTAGCCGCCCTGCAGCGACAGCGGCGGATACAGCGTCCAGCCACCAGCCGGCGCACCACCGGGCAGGAACAGGGTCAGCAGCAGCAGGCTGAAGGCCACCGGCAGCAACCAGAACGACCAGTTGTTCATGCGCGGCAGCGCCATGTCCGGCGCGCCGATCTGCAGCGGGATCATCCAGTTGGCGAGGCCGACGAAGGCCGGCATCACGCCACCGAAGATCATCACCAGCGCATGCACGGTGGTCATCTGGTTGAAGAACTCGGGCTTGACGAACTGCAGGCCCGGCTGCGCCAGCTCGGCGCGGATCACCACGCTCATCGCCGCACCGATGATGAACATGATGAAGCTGAAACCCAGGTACAGCGTGCCGATGTCCTTGTGGTTGGTCGAGAAGAACCAACGCTCGAAGAAGCTCTGGTGGTGATGGTGATCGTCGTGCCCAACTGCCGAGTGCGCCATTGCAAAACACCTCTCAGAATCGGTTGTCACCGCGGCCGCAGCAGGCGGCCGCGGGCTTTACATCACGCGCCGCTGGCCGCGGTGGCAGGTGCGCTGCCGGATTCGGCAGCCGCAGGTGCTGCCGGTGCTTCGCTCGCAGGTGCAGCCGGTTCTGCAGGTGCCGCGGGCGTTGTCGGCGCGGCGGGCGGCGCCGGCTTGCGCTGCGCCAGCCACTGCTTGAACTCTTCCTTGGACACCGCCTCGACCACGATCGGCATGAAGCCGTGGTCCTTGCCGCACAGCTCGGCGCACTGGCCGCGGTAGACACCCGGCTGCTCGATGCTGGTCCAGGCTTCATTGATGAAGCCGGGGATGGCGTCCTGTTTCCAGCCCAGCGCCGGCACCCACCAGGCGTGGATCACGTCGTCGGAGGTGATGACGAAGCGCACCTTGGTATCGACCGGCAGCACCAGGCGGTTGTCGACATCCAGCAGGTAGTGCGGATGGCTCTCGCGGGTCGGCACGACGCCGCTCTGCCGCACACGGTCGGACTCGCGGTCCAGACGGCTGGTGAAGGTGACGTTCTCGCCGAGATATTCGTACTTCCACATCCACTGGTAGCCGGTGACCTTCACCGTCATCTCGGCATCGCGGGTGTCGTACATCTTGATCAGGTTGGCCGTGGCCGGCCAGGCCATCACGATCAGGATGATCACCGGGATCACCGTCCAGATCACCTCGGCCTTGGTGTTGTGGCTGAAGGTGGCGGCGACCGCGCCCTTGGATTTGCGGAACTTGAACATGGCGTAGGCCATCGCCCCGAACACGATGACGCCGATCACCGTGCAGATGATCAACGACAGGTTGTTCGATTCCCAGGCCAGGCGCGAGGTCTGGGTCACCCCCTTGCCCATGTTCAGCTGCCACGGCTTGGGATCGGCCGCCTGGGCCCAGGCCAACGACGGCATCAGTCCCCCGGTCGCCAGCACTGCGGCAACCGCGTTCACGCACTTCGTGCCCCACCTGCTGCTTTGCTTCATTGCCTAGACCCTTAGCGTCGTCGGTTGCCGCCATCGCTGGCGGCGAGCAAGCTTTCAAGTGTCTCTGCAAGCGTCTGACGTTCGGCCGGCGCGAGGAAACTCCCCACCTCCACCTGCCGGTCGCTGGATGCCAGCCGGACCCTCTCATCGTCGGTGAGCAGGCGCACCCAGTGGGGGTGGGCCCGGAACACCGGCGATCCACCGGGTACGGGGATGACCTCCACGTACGCCGGCACTACCCGGATCTCCTCCTGCCGTTCACCGCTGCGCCACAAGGCACGCAGCGCGGCCGCCAGCACCAGGCTGTACAGCAGCGCGAACAGGGGGGCGAATGCATTGCCGGCCAACCACCCGAGGGCGGACACCAGCCACATCGCACCCGACAACACGGTGAACAACAGGACGAACTGCCGGGCATCGAGCGCCCGTGGGGGACGCAGCCGCAGCTGCGTACCTGACCCATCCGGAGCTGGAAGCACCTCGATCATGTCGCAACCGCGTTCCTGCCGCGGGAAACGTCTCGATGGTAGCCCCGCCCTCTCGCCGGTAGCAAGGGTGCATTCACACTTTTTCCCATGCTGCAACACAGCATGAGGTCGGCGACACAAATGACGAATTCAGCACAAATTATTCTGAGCTTGCTGAACACGCTGAATCCACCGCAGCTCGGGGCTATCAGCACTTAACGAAGGTGGCTGCGGGGCACTTCCGGAACCCGCAAAAATGATTAAAATCGCCAAGTTTTCCACTGGCCGGACCGGCATGAACGCACCTTCCTCCTCCCCTGCCGCCCACGACGCTCCGCGTCCCGGCGCGCTGCTGTCGCCGGAACTGCCGGCGCCCCCCAACCCGTTCCGCCAGGCCATCACCGATGGCTGGTTGAAGGACGAGGCCAGCCACGTGCGCGAGCTGCTGGCGCAGGCGCGCCTGCCCGCCGAGGAGCAGGCCAGGGTGCAGGCGCTGGCCGCCGACCTGGTCGGCCGCGTGCGCGTGCGTGCCAAGGACCAGGGCGCGATCGAAGCCTTCATGCGCCAGTACGACCTGGGCAGCGAGGAAGGCGTGCTGCTGATGTGCGTGGCCGAAGCGCTGCTGCGCATTCCGGACCAGGACACCGCCGACAAGCTGATCCGCGACAAGCTGGCCGATGCCGACTGGGAAAAGCACCTGGGCGGCAGCGACTCGGTGCTGGTCAACGCCTCCACCTGGGGCCTGATGCTGACCGGCAAGCTGGTGCAGATGAACGATGCCACCCGCGCCGATGCGCCCAGCGCGTTCAAGCGCCTGGTCGGCCGCGTGGGTGAGCCGGTGGTGCGCCTGGCCGTGCGCCAGGCGATGAAGATCATGGGCCACCAGTTCGTCATGGGCCGCACCATCAGCGAAGCACTGGCGCGCTCGCACAAGGGCGACAACGCCAGCTATCGCTACTCCTTCGACATGCTGGGCGAAGGCGCGCTGACCATGAAGGACGCGCTGCGCTACCTGGAAGACTACCGCCGTGCGATCCACGCCATCGGCGGCGATCACAAGGCACGCGGCGGCCGTCCGGACGGCGACGTCAACAATGCTCCTGGCATCTCGATCAAGCTGTCGGCGCTGTACCCGCGCTACGAGCACGCCAAGCGCGAGCGCGTGCTGAAGGACCTGGTGCCGGGCGTGCTGGAACTGGCACAGCTGGCCAAGAGCTACGGCATCGGCTGCACCGTCGACGCCGAAGAGTCCGACCGCCTGGAACTGTCGCTGGACATCATCGAGCAGGTGTTCTCCGACGCCTCGCTGGCCGGCTGGGATGGCTTCGGCGTGGTCGTGCAGGCCTACCAGAAGCGCACCCCGTACACGATCGACCATCTGGCCGACATGGCACGCCGCGCCGGTCGCCGCCTGCAGGTGCGCCTGGTCAAGGGCGCCTACTGGGATGCCGAGATCAAGCGCGCGCAGATCGAAGGCTATCCGGGCTACCCGGTGTTCACCCGCAAGCAGAACACCGACGTGTCCTACCTGGCGTGCGCCAAGCGCCTGTTCACCCATGCCGACGCGATCTACCCGATGTTCGCCACGCACAACGCGCACACCATCGCCGCAGTGCGCAGCATCGCCAATGGCGGCGTGTACGAGCACCAGAAGCTGCACGGCATGGGTGACGATCTGTACGCCGAAGTGGTGCCGGCCGATCGCTTGAACCTGCCCTGCCGCGTGTACGCCCCGGTCGGTTCACATGAAGACCTGCTGCCGTACCTGGTGCGCCGCCTGCTGGAAAACGGCGCCAACTCCAGCTTCGTCAACCGCATCACCGACGAGCGCGTGCCGATCGCCGACCTGATCCGCGATCCGGTCGAGATGGTGTCCTCGTTCGAATCGATTCCGCATCCCAAGATCCCGCTGCCGGTTGACCTGCTGCGCAGCCAGAACCACGACAGGAAGAACTCCATGGGCGCCAACCTCGCCAACGACAACGAACTGCGCGCCCTGGCCGAGCAGATCAACGCCGCCGTGAAAGCCTGGCAGGCCGCTCCGCTGGTACCGGGTGCGAACCCGGCCGGCGCCACGCTGCCGGTGACCAACCCGGCCGACACCCGTGAAGTGGTCGGCCAGTGGCTGGCCGCCGACGCTGCCACCGTGCAGAAGGCCCTGGCCAATGCCGTGGCCGCGCAGCCGGCCTGGAACCGCACACCGGCCGCCAGCCGCGCCGCCATCCTCGAGCACGCCGCCGACCAGCTGGAAGCGCGCATGCCGGAGTTCATGGCGCTGTGCGTGAAGGAAGCCGGCAAGAGCCTGCCCGACAGCATCGCCGAAGTGCGCGAAGCGGTGGACTTCCTGCGCTACTACGCCAAGCAGGCACGCGAGCAGTTCAGCCACGCCGAGAAGCTGCCGAGCCCGACCGGTGAATCCAACGAGCTGCAGCTGCACGGCCGCGGCGTGTTCGTCTGCATCAGCCCGTGGAACTTCCCGCTGGCGATCTTCCTGGGCCAGGTGGCCGCTGCACTCGCCGCCGGCAACAGCGTCATCGCCAAGCCGGCCGAGCAGACCAACCTGATCGGCTACTACGCGGTGAAGCTGCTGCACGACGCCGGCGTGCCGGCCGAGGTGGTGCAGTTCCTGCCGGGCGACGGTGCCACCGTCGGTGCCGCGCTGACCGCCGACCCGCGCGTGGCCGGCGTGGCCTTCACCGGCTCCACCGAGACCGCGCGTGCGATCAACCGCGCGATGGCTGCACGTGACGCCGCGATCGGCGTGCTGATCGCCGAAACCGGCGGCCAGAACGCCTTCATCGCCGACTCCTCGGCGCTGCCGGAACAGCTGGTCAAGGACGCGATCGGTTCGGCCTTCACCTCCGCCGGCCAGCGTTGCTCGGCCGCGCGCGTGCTGTTCGTGCAGGACGACATCGCCGACAAGGTGATGACCATGCTGGCCGGTGCGATGAAGGAACTGAAGGTCGGCAACCCCGGCCTGCTGTCCACCGACGTCGGCCCGGTGATCGACGCCGATGCGCTGAAGATCCTGCAGGATCACGCCGCGCGCATGGACCGCGAAGCGCGCCTGATCGCCGCTGCCGAGCTATCCACCGAAGCCGCCAATGGCACCTTCTTCGCACCGCGCGCGTACGAACTGAAGGACCTGGGCCAGCTGCAGAAGGAAGTGTTCGGTCCGGTGCTGCACGTCATCCGCTGGAAGGGCGACCAGCTCGACGCGGTGATCGACCAGATCAACGCCACCGGCTACGGCCTGACCCTGGGCGTGCATTCGCGCATCGACGAGACCGTCGACCGCATCAGCAACGGCGTCCACGTCGGCAACGTCTACGTCAACCGCAACCAGATCGGTGCGGTGGTCGGCGTGCAGCCGTTCGGCGGCCAGGGCCTGTCCGGCACCGGTCCGAAGGCCGGCGGCCCGCACTACCTGCTGCGTTTCGCCACCGAGAAGACGGTGACGGTGAACACCACCGCCGCCGGCGGCAACGCCTCGCTGCTGACCCTGGGCGACTGATCGCCCGGCGTCATGCAGTGAGCGGAAAACCCCGCGAAAGCGGGGTTTTTTGTGCCTCTTTTTCCCTGTAGAGCCGAGCCCATGCTCGGCTTGAACGTTACAGCCGAGCCCGTTCTCGGCTCTACACCCGCATCAGATTGCGCCAGTGGCGCAACGCCACCAGTGCATTGATCCAGAAGCCCACGTACAGGATCGAGGTCAGATGCAGGCCACGGCTGTAGTACAGCGGCACCGCAACGGTGTTCACCAGCAGCCACACCCACCACGATTCCAGCTTGCGCCGCATCATCAGGATCTGTGCGATCACGCTCAGCACCAGCACCGCCGAATCGATGTAGGGCGCATAGGCGTTGGTCAGCCGGGTCAGCATCCAGCCATATCCGAAGGTGGCCACTACCGCCAGCGGCGCCAGCCAGGCCCAGGCCCGCGGCCGCAATGAAGTGATCGGCAACGGCGCACCGTGGTCGCCGCGCAGCCACTGCCACCAGCCCAGCACGCTGATGGCGATGAAGAAGAACTGCAGCACCATGTCCGCGTACAGGTGCGAGCGTTCGAACACGGCGGCAAACAGCGTGCAGCCGACGATGCCCAGCCACCAGGTGTGCACGTTGTTGCGGCCCGCCAGCAGGATCGAGCCGGCGACGGCGATGTTGGCGGCCAGCTCCAGCTGGAAATTCGGATCGGACAGGTTCATCGCCCTATTGTCGTGGATCCACGCCATGCGTGGATGCCCCAAACCAGCTCCGCAAAAAGAAGGCCCCGCTTGCGCGGGGCCTTCCGTGTACTGCGTCAGGCGTTGGCCCGAATCAGAACTTGTACTGGAACGAAGCGGCCAGCACGTCGCCACGGACCTTGTACTTGCCCGACAGCGAGTTGCCCTGGTTGGCGGTGGTCGCCGGCACGTTCACGTTCGGGTCGCTGGTGAACAGGTGGGTGTAGCCCAGGTTGTACTCGGTGTTCGCCGACGGGGTCCAGCCCACGCCCAGCGACAGCCACTTGCGGCTGGTGTCCGGCACGCGGACGTCGCGGTGGGCGTCGGTGGTCGGGGTCTGGTCCAGCGCAACACCACCGCGCAGGGTGACGGTATCGCTCAGCTTGTAGTCGGCGCCCAGCGACACGAAGGTGGTGTCGCGGTAGCCGAACTTCAGCTCCGAATTCGGCTGCGGCGAAGCGTAGTCGACGGTGACGCTGTCAAAGGCGGTCGACCAGGCGGTACGGGTCACGTCGCCCATCACGGTCCAGCGGTCGTTGACCTTGTGGGTCACGCTCAGGGTGGCCGAGGCCGGCATGGTGACGGTGGCACGGCCGCTGGTATCCATGAACCAGCCGCGGGTGTTCGGCGAGTTGGTGAGCAGGGCACGAGCGCGGTCGGCGCCGCTGAAGGTCGCATCACCACCGGTGATCTTGTGCTTGACCTTGGAACGGTAGCTCAGGCCGATGTGGGTGTTCTCGTCGATCGAGAACAGGCCACCGACGGTCCAGCCCACGGCATTGTTGTCGCCTTCGATCTTCAGGGTGCCATCCGAGCTGCCCGGGGTGAAGCCCGGAGCGCCAGCGCCGGCCAGGATGCTGCCATAGTCGATGGCATTGCTCAGTTCGATGGTCAGGTGCTCGACGAACACCGACGCGCCGAAGGACACGTACGGGTTGACGTCATACGACGCGGCGAAGCCCAGGTCGATGGCCTTCAGGTCGGTCTTCAGGCCGCTGTAGCGACCCACCCAACCGTTGTCGTATTCGGTCTTGAAGCCGAACGGGGCGGTCAGCGACACACCGAAATGGGCCTGTTCGCCGATCGGCATGTGGAAGTAGGCGGCCGGAACCGGAGCGATCATGCCGGCGTCGCCGCCGTTGCCGCCCTGGGCCGGGAAGCCGTTCGGGGTCCGCTGGCTCACGCCGGTACGGCCGGTGCCCTTGTACTTGGCACCGAAGCTGATGGCGCTGAGGTCGCCCTGGATCATGGTGCCTTCCAGCTGGCGCATGCCGGCCGGGTTGACGGCGATGATGGAGGCGTCGCCCTCGGCGCTGCCGGAACCGGCGAACGCGCGGCCGAGGCCCTTGGCGCTGTTTTCCTTCAGCTGGAAGGCGGCAGCGTTGGCGTCGGCGGCAGCCAGCGCACCGGCAACGCCGACGGCCAGCAGGGTCAGTCGGGCAATGGTGGAAGCGGTTTGCATCGTAGTTCTCTCTCTCCGGTAAGCGGTGATGGTGCTCTGAGTGCGCCTGCGCCCGGCAGGCCCTGGGGCCCTTCGGAGCGCGCCGGATTCCCCTCCCGACATACGACGCCGTATGCGAGTATTACCCAGAGCTGTTAATGAAACAATAACAGCGCAGGCGCTTTTTTCGTCTCAAAAGCTGAACAGGACAATCCCCGCCGTAAGCGCCCTCACGCTAGGCTAGTGCCCATGTTCGTCTCCCTCCCGTCGCGCAAGAAGGCAGCCCTGCGCTGGGCCACGCCCGTGCTGTTTGCGGCACTGTGGCTGGCGTTCCTGTGGTCGATCTCGCGTCCGGATGACGCCCGGGGCAGCCTCTGGCTGGACTGGGGCGCCCTGTCCACCGGCCTGACCCACCCGCTGGACTGGTGGGCGACCCTGCAGGACGGCAGCGTGCTGCGCCTGTTCACCGCGCTGTTCCTGCACGCGGACTGGTCGCACCTGCTGGGCAACCTGGTGTTCCTGCTGATCTTCGGCCTGCCCGCCGAACGGGTGCTGGGCCCGTGGCGCCTGCTGCTGCTGTTCCTGGTCGGCGGCGCGGTGTCCAATCTGGTGGCCATCTACACCATGGGCAGCCCGGACCAGATCATCATCGGTGCCAGCGGCGCGGTGTCGGCGCTGATCGGTGCCTATCTTGCGCTGTTCCCCGGTGCCCGACTGGGCGTGGTGATTCCGCTGGGCCTGTTCCTGGAATTCGTACGCGCCCCGGCCTACCTGCTGATCGGCGTATGGGCCGCGCTGCAGGTGGTGTTCGCCCACATCGGCCCGAGCTTCGGCATGGTGGCCTGGTGGGCGCACATCGGTGGCTTCCTGTTCGGCCTGCTGTACGGCGTGTACGTGCGCGCGGCGATCGCACGCCGCCTGCGCAAGCGGCACGGCTTCTGAACCCCTGGTGGTGCCGGCCGCTGGCCGGCTCCACGCTCACCCGCTCGTTCGTAGATCAGTCGAGCACGGCTCGACTCTACAGAATCACGGCTTGGCCGGGACCGGTGCGGGCTTCGCTTCCGGCTTCGCTTCCGGCTTCGCTTCCGGCTTCGCTTCCGGCTTCGGTTCGACGTTCGCCTCCGGCTTCGCAGCTGTGGCCTTCGCGGCCTTCGCCGCATCCGCTTTCGCCGCTTCGGCCTTCAAGCGTGCAGCCACCGAACCCGGGTTCTTCAGCTCGGCCAGCGCGTCGTTGATCGGGGCATCGCCCGGCAGCACCGCTCCGGCGTGGTAGCCCTCGGTGCCTTCGTCATCGCCGCGCAGATGGCCCGGCAGGGTCGCTTCGCTGTAGTCGCTCAGGCTGGCCGGCAGTGCGTCTTCCGCCGGCGTGGCGGCCGGCTTCAGTTCAACGTCCGGCACGATGCCGGTGGCCTGGATCGACTTGCCGCTGGGCGTGTAATAGCGCGCAGTGGTCAGCTTCACCGAATCACCGTTGTCCAGCGGCAGCACGGTCTGCACCGAGCCCTTGCCGAAGGTGCGGCTGCCGACCACGCGCGCACGCTTGTTGTCGCGCAGCGCACCGGCCAGCACTTCCGATGCGCTGGCCGAACCGGCATCGGCCAGCACCACCACCGGTGCACCCTTCAGCAGGTCGCCTGGAGTCGCATCAAAACGTGCATCGCTGATGCTGATGCGGCCGCGGGTGCTGACGATGTTGCCCTTGTCGAGCAGGTCGTCGGCCACCTGCACGGCAGCGGTCAGCAGACCACCCGGGTTGCTGCGCAGATCCAGCACCAGGCCCTTGAGCTGGCCACCGGACTGCTTCTGCAGCTGCTGCACGTGCTTCTGGAAGTCCGAACCGGTGTCGGCCTGGAACGTGCTCAGGCGGATATAGCCATAGCCGGGTTCCAGCAGGCGGCTGCGCACACTGGTCACGCGGATGGTCTGGCGAGTGAGGCTGACATCGAAGGGCTTGGGCTTGCCTTCGCGCACGATGGTCAGCACCACCTTGCTGCCGGCCGGGCCGCGCAGCGGTTCGCTGGCATCGATCGCGCTGATCGGCTTGCCGTCGATGGCGATGATGAGGTCACCGGCGAGGATGCCGGCCTTCGCCGCCGGCGTGTCGTCGATCGGCGAAATCACCTTCATGCTGGCATTGTCGGGCTGCTGCTGCAGCTCCACGCCGATGCCTTCGTATGCGCCGCTGGCCTGCTCGTCGAACGCCTGCGCGTCTTCCTTGTTGAAGTAGGTGCTGTGCGGGTCGAGGTCGAGCAGCAGGCCACGCACCGCGGCCTGCATCAGCTTCTTGTCATCGACCGGATCGACGTAGGCGGCCCGCACTGCGTTGTAGACGGCCACGAAGCGGCGGATGTCCTCCAGCGGCACCTTCGAGGTCACCGCCTCCTCGCTGCTCGCTGCCTGCCCGCCGGTTTCCTGGCTCGGGGCGGGCGCGGTCTGCTGCGCCCAGGACAGCGCTGGCAACAGGGCCAGCAAGAGGGTGGCGGTACGGGCTGCGCGCATGGATCACTCCTGTCGACGGTGGCATGGTGCCCAAGGCACATGCACCGATTATGCGCGAAGCACAGCTAAATTCCCGTTGAATCCGCCCTGCACGCGGAAGCGCTGGATTCAGCGCCGCTGCAGCCAGCTGTCAGGGTTCACCGGCTGCCCACCACGACGCAGCTCGAAATACAGCGCGGTGACGCCCTGGCCGCCGGAATTGCCGACCTTGGCCACCGCATCGCCACGACTGACCCGCGCGCCGGCATCCTTGAGCAGGGTGTCGTTGTGGGCGTACAGGCTCATGTAGCCGTTGCCGTGGTCGACGATCAGGATCATGCCGTAGCCGGTCATCCAGTCGGAGAACACCACAGTGCCATCGGCCACCGCGGTGACGGTGCTGCCGGCCGGTGCACCGATCAGCACGCCGCTGCTGGTGCGGCCATCAGGCAGCTTGCCGCCATAGCGGGCCAGCAGGTTGCCGGACAACGGCCAGCCCAGGCCACCGACCTTCGGCGCCGGTGCCGACGCCACCGCCGGCGGAACCTTGGTGGGCGGCGGCGGCCGTCCCTGTGCCGCGGCCTGGCGTGCCGCGCGTTCGGCGGCGGCCTTCTCCGCAGCCGCACGGCGCGCAGCCGCGCGACGCTCGGCCTCGGCACGGGCGGCGGCCGCGCGCAGATTGGCCAGCAGTGTTTCCAGCGCCTTGGCGTCCTGGCCCAGCGCCTGTTCCTTCTCGCGCTGGTCCTTGAAGCGCTCGTCCAGCGAGGCAACGGTCTTGGCGCGATCGCGACGGTCGGCTTCCAGGGCCGCGGCCTGCTGCTTCTGGTCCTGCTGCGCACCCTGCAGCTTCTGCTTGCGCTCGGCGATCTGCGCCTGCAGCGCTTCCAGTTCCTTCAGGTCAGCGGTCAGCGTGGTGATGCGCTGTGCCCGCTCGCGCTGCAGGTAGCGGTGGTAGGCCAGGGCGCGATTGGCATCGGCCACCGTGTCCTGCGACAGCAGCAGCTTCAGGGGGGCGTGATTGCCCAGCTGATAGGCCGCACGCAGCAGGCCGGCCAGCTCGCGATGCTGCTGGGCGAGGTTGGCCTGCAGCGTGCTGCGGCGTTGTTCGGCCTCGGCCAGGGCCCTTCCCTGCTCGCGCAGCGCGGTTTCCGTCTGCGCAAGCGCACGGCCGGTGCGGGCCACCTTCTCATCTGCCTCGCGCAGCTGCTGCGAGGCCTGGCCACGCTGGCCTTCGATCTGCCGGCGCTCCTGCGCCACGCCCTTCAGCTCACTGCGCAGTTTCTGCAGCTTGCGCTCGGTCTCGCGCGTGGTCTGCGCGGCACCCGGCAACGGCAACGCGAGTGCCAAGGCCAGCCCCAACAGCAGGCAGCGCCCGCCGCGGGCAGCGGCGATGTGATGTCGGCGTGATGGGAAGGCGTTGTTGCGCAAGGGCTTTCCAGTGACTTCAGGCAGTTGCAGGGGGTACCGGGGAATGGTGACATCTCCGCACGCGGCCTGCCAGCCGCACATCCATCGAGGTCCCCATGAAAGCTCTCTCCATTTCGCTGCTGTTGGGCGTACTGCTGGCCACCGGGCCGGTCTGTGCCCAGGAGAACATCAGCAAGGTCAACGGCAGCATCAGCGCCGAACCCGGCCAGCGCTACGGCAAGCTGGACACCGTCAACGGCGGCATCCGCGTCGGCGAAGGCGTCGAGACCGGCAGCATCGACACCGTCAACGGCGGGGTGAAGGTCGCCGATCGCGCGCGCACCGGCAAGATCGAAACGGTCAACGGCGGTGTGCGCCTGGGCCGCGAAGTGATCGCCCATGGCAACGTCAGCACCGTCAACGGCAGCATCTTCAGCGATCGCGGCAGCCAGATCGAAGGCGGCGTTGAAACCGTGAACGGTGGCATCGGGCTGGTCGAAAGCCGCGTCGGCAACGACGTGGAAACCGTCAACGGTGACATCACCGTGGGCATCGGTTCGCAGGTCAAGGGCGGTGTGCACGTGCGCAAGCCGAACTTCAGCGTCTCGCTGACCGCCAGCCGCAAGCCACGCGTGATCATCGGCCCGAATGCCGTGGTCAACGGCCCGTTGCAGTTCGAGCGCGAGGTGGTGCTGTACGTGCACCGCACGGCCCGCATCGGCCCGGTCAGCGGCGCCGAGCCGATCCCGTTCGACACCGAAACCGCTCCGGCGGACTGAGCACACCGCGCCCATCGGTTCGGTGATACTCGCTGTTACCGGTCGTACACGAGGTGCGGCCGCCCTTTGTTTTCCAGGAATCGACGATGCCCCGCAAACTCCTCCTGTGCCTGGCCGCTGCGGCCGCGCTCAGTGCCTGCAAAGGCGAAGACACTCCGGCGCCCGCGCCGGCCACCGACACCGCCGCTGCCAAGCCGGCGGCCCATGCGTTCTCCCCCGAGATCAACGCCGGCGACTTCGCCGAGATGGTCAAGACGCTGGCTTCGGATGAATTCGAAGGCCGCGCCCCGGGCAGCAAGGGCGAGGAACTGACGGTCAACTACATCCGCGACCAGATGCAGCGCATCGGCCTGCAGCCCGGCAACGGCGACAGCTGGTTCCAGGATGTGCCGATGACCGAGACCACGGCCGACGCGTCGACCGTGCTGAAGATCACCCAGGGCGGCAAGACCAGCGAACTGAAGTTCGGCACCGACATGGTGGTGGGTACCCGTACCGGCCAGGCCGAGGTGAAGGTCGATGCAAGCGACCTGGTGTTCGTCGGCTACGGCGTTGATGCCCCGGAGCAGAAGTGGAACGACTACGCCGGCCAGGACTGGAAGGGCAAGACGGTCGTCATGTTCGTCAACGACCCGGGCTTCCATGTCGATGACGCGAAGCTGTTCGACGGCAAGCGCATGACCTACTACGGCCGCTGGACGTACAAGTTCGAGGAGGCCGCTCGCAAGGGCGCCGCTGCCGCGCTGATCGTGCATGACATTGCCGGCGCTTCCTACGGCTGGGATGTGGTGAAAAACTCCTGGGCGGGCCCGCAGTACGACCTGCCGGCCAAGGATGACCCGGAAGCCCGCATTCCAGTGCAGGGCTGGCTGAGCGCCGACGCCGCCAAGGCGCTGTTTGCCGGTGCCGGCCTGGACCTGGCGCAGGCCTACAAGGATGCGAGCAAGCGCGGCTTCAAGCCGGTGCCGCTGAAAGCCACTGCCGCGGTCGATCTGAAGAGCCAGATCGCACAGAAGCAGTCGCGCAACGTGGTGGGCGTTTTGCCGGGCAGCAAGCGTGCCGACGAAGCCGTGCTGTACATGGCGCACTGGGACCACCTGGGCAAGCACGAGGGTGAAACCGGCGACAACATCTACAACGGTGCGGTCGACAACGCGACCGGCGTGGCCGGCATCCTTGAGGTGGCCGAAGCAATGGCCCACCAGGAGCCGAAGCCGGAGCGCTCGGTGGTGTTCCTGGCGGTGACCCTGGAAGAGTCCGGCCTGCTGGGTTCGAAGTACTACGTCTCCCACCCGACCTTCCCGCTGGACAAGATCGCCGGTGTGATCAACATCGACGCGATGTCGGTGGCCGGCCGTGCGAAGGACGTGACCGTCACCGGCTTCGGCAGCTCGGAACTGGAAGACATCCTCAAGCCGCTCGCTGCGGCCCAGGACCGCACGCTGCATGGTGAGACCTCGGTGCAGAGCGGCTTCTACTTCCGCTCGGATCACTTCAACTTCGCCAAGGCCGGCGTGCCGGCCCTGTACGCCGATGGCGGCGAAGACCTGCGCGAGGGTGGCGTGGACGCTGGCCGCAAGGCCGCAGCGGACTACGGCGCCAACCGCTACCACGGCCCGAAGGATGAGTTCGATGCGGCCACCTGGAAGCTGGACGGGACTGTCGAGGACCTGCAGCTGATGTACGGCGTCGGCAAGGAACTGGCCGGTGGCGATCGTTGGCCGAACTGGTACGAGGGCAACCCGTTCAAGGCGGCCCGCGACGCGATGATGAAGGACAAGGCTTCGGCCAAGTAAGTCGGGCCATGCTCGACTGAACATCGTTGAGAGCAGAGCGGCGCCCCACGGGGCGCCGCTTTTTTTGTGCGCTCCGCCATTGGTGGGTGCCAACCTTGGCCGGCTGTGTGTAGCGGCCTACCTTGGTTGGCGCCTTGGTTCCTTGCGGAGAGCATCCACGCATGGCGTGGATCTACCGCTGATCCCTCTGCCCATCGGTAGTCGCCAACCTTGGTTGGCGCCGCCGCTCGCGGCGGTTCCATCAACGCGTCTGCCGGCCAGCGGACGGCATTACCCGGTACTTCCTGCACCCAAAGAAAAACCCCGCTGCGTGAGCAGCGGGGTTTTGGGTGTAAACCCTGGCGATGACCTACTCTCGCATGGCTTGAGCCACACTACCATCGGCGCAGCTGCGTTTCACTTCCGAGTTCGGGATGGGATCGGGTGGTTCCACAGCGCTAATTTCACCAGGGAGACGGTTGCAGCAGCGCTTGCAGCGCCAGCTTCGCGATCTTGCCCTTGGGGCGGAAGCCACCCGGAAAATGCAGTGCCTTCACTTAATAAGAAAAACCCCGCTGCGTGAGCAGCGGGGTTTTGGGTGTAAACCCTGGCGATGACCTACTCT
>NZ_JBSPUQ010000015.1:67042-115177 GCF_056861055.1 Stenotrophomonas sp. 115C5 | reverse complement strand
GTCGCGGGGATCTGGGGCGCTCAGTCGCTGCGGGCGGCCTGTTCGCGGTGCCAGCGCATCCACTGCGCCAACTCGGAGGAAGAGGGAGTGCCCAGCTGTTCCAGTTCGGCGATCACGGCGCGCTGGTTGGCATCGGGATGGTTCTGGCTCAGCTTGAGCTTCAGCTGCACCTGCTCGACCTGGAAACGGAAGCCGACGATGGCGCGCAGCTCCGGGCCGTGTTCGGCACGCGTGGCATCGAACTGCCAGGCCTGGCCGACACTGGCCTCGAAACGGTCGCTGATCGTACCGACCAGTTCGGCCAGCGCATCAGTGTCGTCGAAGGTCTGCAGCTTGCCACGCAGTTCGGCGGCGGCGTAGTTCCAGGTCGGCACCCGCGCGGCGGGCTCCTTGTCCGGATACCAGCTGGCCGAGACATAGCCGTGCGGGCCGTCGACCAGCACCTTGGCCGCACCGTTGTGGCGCGACTGCGGGTTGGCGCGGGCCCAGTGGCCGCGTAGTTCGATCTGTTCGCCGTCACGCCGGTACAGCACCGGCATCCGGGTCAGCTCCGGCAGGCCATCGCTACCGGGCGTGAGCACGGTAACGAACGGGTCGCGCGCCAGCAGGCGGTCCAGCCAGAGCAGGTCGGTCTCGGCGAAGGCGCGCGGGGTGAACATGCTGGGGTCAGGCGCGCCCGCCCAGCGACTGGATCATGCGGCCCCGCAGGCCCTCGTCGCTGTCGGCCTGCGGCGGCTGCACTTCGTGCAGGCTGAAGCCGCGCACCAGCGCGTCTTCTTCGTCCAGGCCGTCGTACTCGACGAACTCGGCGTCGAACAGCTGCGAACGGGCGGTGTCTTCGCTGTCATAGCTCAGCGTGTTGCCATCGCTGTCGAGCACTTCGGCGGTGCCGGCCGGGCGCACGCGCAGGCGCGCCCAGATCAGGGTCTTGCCGAGGCTGGCCAGCCACCAGCTGTCGCGCGAGGCGGTGATGTCATTCATGGATGTGTTACCAGAGCGAGGCCAGCCAGAGCAGGGCGGCCATGCCCAGTCCGGCCAGCAGGGTCAGCAGCGATACCCAGGCCGGCGTCGCCAGCCCGGACAGCGAGCGGTCCGGCTGCTGGCGATAGTCGCGGCGCAGCAGCCAGGCCAGGGCATCGGGCTTGAGGAAGGCACCGCTGCCGAAGCGCTCGGCGAGCGCCGGATGGCGGTCGCGCACATGCACCAGGGTCAGCGGCCAGAAGATCACGAAGGCACTGAACCCGGCCACTGCAACGCCGACGAAACAGAGGGCGAAGAACAGGGTCATGGGGCAGTACCTCCGTGGTCGTGTGGGGCTTAGAAGTCCGCGCTGCCCGGGGCGCGCGGGTAGGGGATCGCATCGCGGATGTTGGACAGCCCGCAGACGTAGACCACCAGGCGCTCGAAGCCCAGGCCGAAGCCGGCGTGCGGCACCGAACCATAGCGGCGGAAATCGCGGTACCAGCTGTAGTGCTCGCGATCCAGGCCGAACTGGGCCATGCGCGCATCCAGCACGTCCAGGCGCTCTTCGCGCTGGCTGCCGCCGATGATCTCGCCGATGCCCGGGGCCAGCACGTCCATCGCGGCAACGGTCTTGCCGTCGTCGTTCAGGCGCATGTAGAAGGCCTTGATGTGCTCCGGATAGTTGGTCACCACCACCGGGCGGCCGACGTGTTCCTCGGTCAGCCAGCGCTCGTGCTCGGTCTGCAGGTCCAGGCCCCATTCGACCGGGAAGTCGAACTTCCTGCCGGATTTCTGCAGCAGGCTGACCGCATCGGTGTAGTCGATGCGCTCGAACGGTGCGTTGATGAAGTCTTCCAGCTTGGTGATCGCGTTCTTGTCCACGCGCTCGGCGATGAAGGCCAGGTCGTCGCTGCGCTCGTTCAGCACCGCGCGGAACAGGTACTTCAGGAACTCTTCGGCCAGGCGTGCGTCTTCGGCCAGGTCGGCGAAGGCGATTTCCGGCTCGATCATCCAGAACTCCGCCAGGTGGCGGGTGGTGTGGCTGTTCTCGGCGCGGAAGGTCGGGCCGAAGGTGTAGACCTTGCTCAGCGCCAGGCAGTAGGCCTCGACGTTCAGCTGGCCGGACACGGTCAGGAAGGTTTCCTTGCCGAAGAAGTCGCGGCTGAAATCGATCGCGCCCTTCTCGTCACGCGGCAGGTTCACCATGTCCAGGGTGGACACGCGGAACATCTGGCCTGCGCCTTCGGCGTCGGAGGTGGTGATGATCGGGGTGCTGATCCAGTTGAAGCCGTTCTCGTGGAAGAAGCGGTGCACGGCCTGGGCCAGGCAGTTGCGGATGCGGGTGACCGCACCGAACAGGTTGGTGCGCG
Source organism: Stenotrophomonas sp. 115C5 (assembly GCF_056861055.1). Classification (NCBI taxonomy): domain Bacteria; kingdom Pseudomonadati; phylum Pseudomonadota; class Gammaproteobacteria; order Lysobacterales; family Lysobacteraceae; genus Stenotrophomonas; species Stenotrophomonas sp. 115C5. The sequence goes on along the minus strand of NZ_JBSPUQ010000015.1, from coordinate 112,844 downwards.
GGCGCAGGTGCGCCACTTCGCGCAGGAACTCCGGCGACATCGGCTTGGGCTGGATCGGGTAGGTGAGCGGGTCTTCGACCCAGCCGACCACTTCCAGTGCGCTGGCCTGGATCTCGAACGACTGGCCCTTGCCCTGCGACTTCACCAGGGTGCCGGTGGCGATGACCGAGCAGCCGCTGGTCAGGCGCTTGATCTCGTCGAAGTTGGCCAGGGTGTCGTTGGCCACGACCTGGATCGGGGCGAAGCAGGAGCCGTCGCTCACATTCACGAAGGCCAGATTCGCTGAACCGCGCACCGTGCGCACCCATCCGCGTACCGTGACTTCGCCGCCTTCCGGGATCTTCCCGGCAAGCGCATGTTCAACGCTGACCACCGTCATGACTTGAATCCTCTGCTGATCGACTCGATCTGTGAACACGGGAGTTTACCGGTTGCAGCGTTCTGCTTGCGAGGCATTTTTCGCGGCAACGGCTCCTTATAATGTCCCCGTACCTCTGGAGTAGCCCCATGGCCGTCAGCCTGACCCCCATTGCCTTCGAGCGCGTGCAGCGCTTTGTCGCCCAGACCCCCGGCGCGCTGGGCCTGCGTTTCGGCGTGACCAAGACCGGTTGCTCCGGCTGGGGTCACATCACCGATCTGGCCCGCGACGAGCGCGAGGGCGATACCGTGTTCGACCAGGACGGCGTGAAGATCTACGTCGACGCCAAGAGCCTGGCGCTGGTGGACGGCACCGTGATCGACTTCGGCAAGCACGGCCTGAGCGAGACGTTCACGTTCAGCAACCCCAATGCCACCGCCGAGTGTGGCTGCGGCGAGAGCTTCACCACCGACGCCGACAAGGCCTGACGGCCCGCCGCCGGGCATGGCCCTGCGCTGCCAAGGCGTGCTCTGGTAGGTGCCGACCTTGGCCGGCACGCTGGGCTCGGCAGGGACCCCACGGATGGAACGACCGCTTTTCACCTATCACCCCAACGCCTACGCCCTCTCCTTCGAAGAGGTCGACGGAATCTGTGACTGCTGCGGTCAGGCGCGGACGCTTCGTTACCGGGGGCCGTTCTATACGCATCTGCGGCCGGAGTATCTGTGCCCGTGGTGTATTGCCGATGGCAGGGCGGCGGCCAGTTACGAGGGTGAATTCACCGGCTGGAGCGATATTGAAGGGGTTTCGCCGGATCCGGCCGACCCGCCGCCGACCATCGCCCGTGAGCTGCTGCTGGAGATCTGCGAGCGCACCCCGGGCTACTCGTCCTGGCAGCAATCGGTCTGGTTGAGCCATTGCGAACGGCCCTGCGCCTTCCTCGGTTTTGCCGCCAGCGAAGACCTGCTGCCGCTCCTGGACCAGGTCCGGCCCGATGTGGCGGCGGTCAATCCACGCGACGCCGACTGGGTGCTGGCGCACCTGAGCCGGGACGGGATGATGGTCGGCTGCCTGTTCCAGTGCCTGGAATGCGGCCAGCATCGCCTTCACGTCGACCTGGGATAGCTCCCGGCGGAGTCATGGATCGCCCGGGGCCCGGTAGCAGCCAACCTTGGTTGGCACGGGGTGCTCCCCCCGGTTCAGGTTGCCCCGTGGTTCGCTGGTTGCCCGGCCACCCCATCTGCGCCATAATGCGCGGCTTCCTGCCTCCCCGGCAGGGAGCCCTTGCCCCACCGCGGTCTCAACGGCGGGGGGCTGTCCGGCCGCAAGGCCACATCCGAAAGGTAGAAAAAAACATGAGTCGTCATTACGAAATCGTGTTCATGGTCCACCCGGACCAGAGCGAGCAGGTCCCGGCCATGATCGAGCGCTACAAGTCGCTGGTCGAGAACGGTAACGGCACCATCCACCGTCTGGAAGACTGGGGCCGCCGCCAGCTGGCGTACCCGATCCAGAACCTGGTGAAGGCCCACTACGTGCTGATGAACATCGAAGCCGACCAGGCCGTTCTGAACGAACTGACCGAGAGCTTCCGCTTCAACGACGCCGTGCTGCGCAACCTGGTCATCAAGCGTGACGAGGCTGACACCGAGCAGTCGCTGATCATGAAGAGCAAGGACGAGAAGGGTGACAAGCCGGAGCGCGGTGAGCGCCGTCGTCGTGACGACGAAGAAGGCGAGTCCACCACCACCGCTGACAACGAAGCCGGCGACGACGCCGCTTCCGCCGCCTAAGGAGCCTTCCCATGTCCAAGTTCTTCCGTCGCCGCAAGTTCTGCAAGTTCACGGCTGAAGGTGTGAAGGAGATCGACTACAAGGATCTCAACACCCTGCGCCAGTACCTGACCGAGAACGGCAAGATCGTGCCGAGCCGCGTCACCGGTACCAAGTCGAAGTACCAGCGCCAGCTGGCGACCGCCGTCAAGCGCGCTCGCTTCCTGGCCCTGATCCCGTACACCGACAACCACGACGTCTGATGCCCGGCGGGGCGGCCCGGTGCCGCCCCCGCTGTGCCAGCTATTCGGACAGCCTTTGTTGCGGGGCATCGCCTCGCTAACGAATAACTCATCTGGAGCAATACCATGCAGCTGATCCTCCTGCAGAAAGTCACCAACCTCGGCAACCTGGGCGACCTGGTCGACGTGAAGCCGGGCTACGGCCGTAACTTCCTCGTGCCGCAGGGCAAGGCCGTTCCGGCCACCGAGAGCAACAAGGCCGAGTTCGAAGCCAAGCGCGCCGAATACGAAGCCAAGGCCCAGGCCATCCACGCCGACGCTGACGCCCGCAAGGCCAAGCTGGAAGGTGCGAGCGTGACCATCCCGGCCAACGCTTCGACCGAAGGCAAGCTGTACGGCTCGGTCGGCGCCCGCGAAATCGCCGATGCCTTCACCGCTGCCGGCCTGCCGGTCAGCAAGAGCGAAGTCATCCTGGGCGAAGGCGCCTTCCGCAACATCGGCGAATACGACGTGCTGGTCCACCTGCACGCCGACGTCGAGACCACCGTCAAGGTCGTCGTCGTCGCCGAAGCCTGATCCCACGCCGCAAGGCCTGGCATCACCGCAGAACGGGCGCCCGCAAGGGTGCCCGTTTTGTTTTATGGCTCCGTTTCGTGGCGTCGGGCCACGTCCGGCCGACGGGGTGGGGCTGGACAATATTCCACGCCCATTCGTAGAACACGGCCACATCGGTATACTCAGGGCGTCACACCCGTTCCACGGGCATCGATCCCAGCAGGATCAATGACTTGGAGGGTAAACGCAGGCCGCTTGCCGGCCCCAGTCCGGAACCCCTATGCGTCTTTCCACGATCAAGCTGTCCGGCTTCAAGTCGTTCGTCGATCCGACCACTCTGCACCTGCCGACCAACATGACCGGCGTGGTGGGCCCTAATGGCTGTGGCAAGTCGAACATCATCGACGCCGTGCGCTGGGTCATGGGCGAGAGTTCGGCCAGTCGCCTGCGCGGCGACTCGCTGACCGACGTGATCTTCTCCGGGTCCAATGCGCGCAAGCCGGTCTCGCAGGCCACCGTCGAGCTGATCTTCGACAACTCCGACCACACGATTTCCGGCGAGTACGCCTCGTTCAACGAAATCTCGGTCAAACGCACGGTCAGCCGCGACGGCACCAGCAACTATTACCTCAACGGCACCAAGTGCCGCCGCCGCGACATCACCGATCTGTTCCTCGGCACCGGCCTGGGCCCGCGCAGCTACTCGATCATCGAGCAGGGCATGATCAGCCAGATCATCGAGGCGCGCCCGGAAGACCTGCGCGTGTACCTGGAAGAGGCGGCCGGCATCTCCAAATACAAGGAGCGCCGCAAGGAGACCGAGACCCGCATCCGCCACACCCGCGAGAACCTGGACCGGCTGGGTGACCTGCGCGACGAGATCAGCAAGCAGCTCGAACACCTCAAGCGCCAGGCCAAGCAGGCCGAGCAGTACCAGGCGCTGCAGGAAGAGCGCCGGGTCAAGGATGCCGAGTGGAAGGCCCTGGAGTTCCGCGGGTTGGACGGTCGCCTGTCCAAGCTGCGCGAAGGGCTGTCGCAGGAAGAGACCAAGCTGCAGCAGCTGATCGCCGACCAGCGTGACGCCGAGGCCCGCATCGAGACCTCGCGCGTTCGACGCGAAGAGGCCGCCGACGCGCTCAACACCGCGCAGGCCGCGGTCTACCAGGTCGGCAGCACGCTGGCGCGCCTGGAGCAGCAGATCCAGCACCAGCGCGAGCTGTCGCAGCGCCTGCACAAGGCGCGCGACGAGACCCGCCAGGCGTTGGCCGAACTGGGCCAGCACATCAGCGGCGACGAGGCCAAGCTGATGGTGCTGCGCGAGGCGGTGGAGGCCGCCACCCCGCAGCTGGAAGAGCTGCAGGAAGAGAACGAGATCAAGCAGGAAAGCCTGCGCGAGGCCGAAGACCGGCTGGCCAGCTGGCAGCAGCGCTGGGAACAGCACACCTCGCAGAGTTCGGAGGCGTCGCGCGCCGGCGACGTCGAGCGCACGCGCGTGGATTACCTGGACAAGCAGATCCTCGACGCCGACCGGCGTCGCGAGGCGCTGGCCGCCGAACGCGCCGGCCTGGACGTGGATGCGCTGGAAGAAGCCTTCGAGCAGCTGCACCTGCAGCACGACACGCAGAAGACCGCGCTGGATGAATTGAGCGAAGACGTCGAGCTGCGCAAGCAGGGCGTGACCGCCGTGCAGGAGCAGCAGCGCAATGGCCAGAACGAACTGGCCGAACTGCGCAAGCAGGTCAACGGCCTGCGTGGCCGCCTGGCCTCGCTGGAAACCCTGCAGCAGGCCGCGCTGGGCCAGGAGCAGGGCGCGGCCGTGGCCTGGCTGAAGGCGCGTGGGCTGGATTCGGCGGCGCGCGTCGGTGAACGCCTGGATGTCGATGCCGGCTGGGAAAACGCGGTGGAAAGCGCGCTCGGCCAGTTGATCGAAGGCGTGCTGGTTGATGATCCGGCCAGCCTGGTCGACGTGCTGGGCGAACTGGGCGAGGGCCACATTGCGCTGGTCGCCAACGGGGGGGGCGACGTCAAGGTTGCACCGACCTCGCTGGCCGCCCGCGTGCGTGGCCCGGCAGCGATCCGTCGCCTGCTAGCGCACCTGCACGGTGCCAAGGATCTGGCCGAAGCCAAGGCGCTTCAGGTCGGCCTGCCGGAAGGCGATTCGATCATCACCCAGGGCGGTGAGCGCTTGGGCGAGGGCTGGCTGCGCGTCTCGCGTTCCGGTGCGGCCCAGCAGGGCGCGCTGCTGCGCGAACGTGAGATCAACGAACTGCGTGAGCAGATCGAGCAGCTGCAGGACCGCGAGGCCGAGCTGGAGGAACAGCTGGCAGGCTTCCGCGAGCAGTTGCAGGCCGCCGAACAGCAGCGCGAAGACGCGCAGCGTGCGCTGTACCAGGCCCATCGTGCGGTATCCGAACTGGCAGGCCAGCTGCAGGGCCAGCAGGGCAAGGTGGAGGCCGCACGCACGCGCATCGACCGCATCGAAGGCGAGCTGAAGCAGCTGCAGGATACGCTGGAGGCCAACAACGAACAGGCGCGTGAAGCGCGTTCGCGATTGGAGAACGCGGTCAGCAGCATGGGGGACCTGGAATCGACCCGACAGCGGCTGGAGGGCGAGCGCCGCCAGCTGACCGAGGCCCGTGACCTGGCCCGCGACGCTGCACGCGCGGTGCGCGAGCGGTCGCACTCGCTGGCCCTGACCCTGGAATCACAGCGGGCGCAGCTTGCTTCACTGAGCCAGGCGCTGGAGCGCATGGGTACCCAACGCGGGCAGCTGGATTCGCGCCTGGGCGAACTGCATTCGCAGCTTGACGAAGGTGATTCGCCGGTGGAATCGCTGCAGGCTGAGCACCAGAACGCGCTGGAAGAGCGCGTGCGGGCCGATCGCGTGCTGACCGAGGCGCGCACGCTGCTGGACGGCATCGACGCCGAGCTGCGCAATTACGAACAGACCCGCCACCAGCGCGACGAACAGGCATTGGCCCAGCGTGAGCGCATCTCGCAGCGCAAGCTGGACCAGCAGGCGCTGGTGCTCAGCGCGGAGACCCTGCAGGGGGCGGTGGAGAAGGCCGGGTTCGTGCTGCAGGACGTGCTCAACGCACTGCCCGAGGACGCCCGCCTGGGCGACTGGGAGCAGGCCGTGCACCAGATCGATGGCCGCATGCGCCGGCTGGAGCCGGTCAACCTGGCCGCCATCCACGAGTACGGCGAGGCCTCGCAGCGCTCAGACTACCTGGATTCGCAGCACACCGACCTGACCACCGCGCTGGAAACCCTGGAAGATGCGATCCGCAAGATCGACCGCGAGACCCGCGGTCGTTTCAAGGACACCTTCGATCGTGTCAACGCTGGCGTGCAGGCACTGTACCCGCGCCTGTTCGGTGGCGGCCACGCCTACCTGGAACTGACCGGTGAAGACCTGCTCGACACCGGTGTGACCATCATGGCGCGTCCGCCGGGCAAGCGCGTGTCCAGCATCTCGCTGCTGTCCGGCGGCGAAAAGGCAATGACCGCGGTGGCGCTGGTGTTCGCCATCTTCCAGCTGAATCCCGCGCCGTTCTGCCTGCTGGACGAGGTGGACGCGCCGCTGGACGAAGCCAACGTCGGCCGCCTGGCCAACATGGTCAAGGAAATGAGCGAAAAGGTGCAGTTCCTGTTCGTCAGCCATAACAAGGCGACGATGGAGGCCGCGCACCAGTTGTCGGGCGTGACCATGCGCGAGCCGGGCGTCAGCCGCCTGGTCAGCGTGGACCTGGAAGAAGCCGCGCGATTGGCGGGCGCGGCCTGACGTGCCATCCTAGTTACCTGAATGAACTAGCCGGAGAACCTATCGAATGTCCGACACGGCACTGTTGCGCATCGGCATCCTGGCCGCCGGCCTGCTGTTGATCGCCGCGATCTTCCTGTTTGGCCGTCCGAAAAAGAAGCCCCAGGGCCGCCGCGTGGAAGGCGCGGAACCGAACAGCGGCGAGCGCCGCGAGCCGGTGCTGGGCGAAGATGGCGTCACCGTGGCCGATGGCCGCGTCGAACCGGGCATGGGCACGGAAGGCGAGCAGGCCGAACTCGGCCTGGGCGAAACCGACCCGGGCGCCAGCGACCTTGGCAAGCGCGCCACCCAGGATTTCGACAAGATCGTCTCGCTGTTCGTGGCCGCCCGCGCCGGCGAACAGCTGCGTGGCGAAGACATCGTGGTGGCGGCCGAAAAGACCGGCCTGGTGTTCGGCCACATGAACGTGTTCCACCGCCTGGTGGAAGGCCACCCCGAGCGCGGCCCGATCTTCTCGATGGCCAGCATCATGAAGCCGGGCAGCTTCGACATGGCCAACATCCGTGCCATGGAGACCCCGGCCATCGCCTTCTTCCTGACCCTGCCGGCGCCGCTGACCGCGCTGGACGCCTGGGAGAAGATGCTGCCGACCGTGCAGCGCATGGCCGAGCTGCTCGATGGCGTGGTGCTGGATGACAGCCGCAACGCCCTGGGCCGCCAGCGCATCGCGCACATCCGTGACGAGCTGCGCGCCTACGACCGTCAGCATCAGGCGCCGCCGCTGACCAAGACTCCGCGCTGGTAAATGCATTTTTTCGGTGTGCCGACCAACGGTCGGCACCCACCGTCGGCAACCTCCGGTAGATCCACGCCGTGCGTGGATGTGGTCTACGCCGGTACGCCGGCCACCTTGGCGAACGCGCGGCGGAATGCCGCCATTTCTTCCTCGGAACCCACGGTCACGCGCACGCGCTGTGGCCAGATCGGCCAGCTGCGCCCGATGACCACGCCGTTGTCTGCCATCGCCTTGGCAAAGGCAGCGCCGTCGCGCTGCACATCCACCACGAAGCAGTTCGCTTCCGACGGCACGCAGCTGAAACCACGCTTGCCCAGCCACGCGATGGTGGCCTGCCGGACCTTGGCATTCTGCTGGCGCCGCTGTGGGATCAGCTGCGGGTCGCGCAGGCTGGCCAGTGCAGCGGCCAGTGCCGGCACGGGCAGCGGGTTGTCGCCCAGGCTGGCCAGTTCGCGCAGGCGGTCGGGATGCGCGGCCGCCACGCCCAGGCGCAGGCCGGCCATGCCATAAAGCTTGGAGAACGTGCGCAACACGATCAGGTCATCGCGCTGCGCCACCTGCGCGATCAGGCTCGGCTGCTCGCTGTACTGCAGGTAGGCCTCGTCCAGCAGCACGCGGGTGGAGGCGGGCTTGTGGGCCAGCAGCCAGGCAAGCTCATCCGGTGGGCTGATCGAGCCGGTCGGGTTGTTCGGGTTGCACACATACAGCAGCCCGGTCGGCCGTGCATGCGCGGCGGCGACCATTGCACGCAGGTCATGTGCGCCGTCGTCGCGCAGCGGCACTTTCTGCACGTCCGCACTGTGTGCGGCGGCGACCTCGCCCAGCGTCTCGAAGGTCGGGTCTGCCACCACCAGTCCTGCCTGCGGGCCGGTCCATAGCACGGCGGCACGGTTCAGCGGTTCGCTGGAACCCGGATAGAGTCGCACGTGATCGGCGGGAATACGCGCCTGTTCGATGAAGGCGTCGCGCACCTGTCCGGCCAGTGCGAAACGGTAGCGGCCGCAACCGGCGATGCTGTCGCGCGCGGCCTGCTGGGCAGCGGGCGAGGGGCCGTAGGGGCATTCGTTGAAATTCAGCAGCACCGCACCTTCGGCGGGGGCGGGGGCGGCGGCTGTCGCGGGTTGGGCATGGCCGAGCCGCGGCAGTCCGCTGCCGGCCACGGTGAGGCCAGCACCGGCCAGTTGCAGGAAGCGTCGACGGGAAGCGGGCAGGGGCACGGGCAGGATTCCGAAGGGCAGACCGTCGCACGCTAGCGCCGGTGAGGGTGGGCGGCAAGCTGCATTTGTAGCGTCGAGCCGTGCTCGACTACAGACGTGCCAACCAAGGTTGGCACCTACCGGAACGAGGGAGACGGTTGGCACCTACCGGAACGAGGGAGACGGTTGGGACCTACCGGAACGAGGGAGACGGGTGGCACCTGCCGGAGCGAGGCAGCGCCAGTCGAGCAAGCTCAACGCTACAAAGGCGGGGCCGTTACCGGGCCTGACGGCCGGGCGCGGTAGAATCCCCGGCCATCCCAGAACCACCGGATCCCGATGAGCCCCAGCCCCGCCGAACGCGCCGAAGACCTCCGCCGGCAGATCGCCCAGGCCAACCGCGCCTACCACGAGCTGGACGCGCCGGAGATCCCTGACGTCGACTACGACCGGATGGTGCGCGAGCTGGAAGCGCTGGAGCGCGAGCACCCGGAACTGGCCCGTGCCGACAGCCCGACCCAGCAGGTCGGTGCGCGGCCCTCCGGCCGTTTCCCGGAAGTGCGCCACGCGGTACCGATGTTGTCGCTGTCCAATGCCTTCAGCGATGAAGAAGTGGCCGATTTCGTGCGCCGCATCGATGAGCGCCTGGGTCGTCGCAGCCTGCGGTTCTCGGCCGAGCCGAAGATGGACGGCCTGGCAATCAGCCTGCGCTACGAGGAGGGTCATTTCGTGCTCGGCGCGACCCGTGGCGATGGCAGTACCGGCGAGGACGTGACCGCCAACCTGCGCGAGATCGGTGACATTCCCAAGCGGCTGCACGGCAAGGACTGGCCGGATGTGCTGGAGGTACGCGGCGAGGTCTACATGGCGCGTGCCGATTTCGAGGCCTACAACGAACGTGCCCGCCAGCACGGTGGCAAGGTGCTGGCCAATCCGCGCAACGCCGCGGCCGGCTCGCTGCGCCAGCTCGATCCGAAGATCAGTGCGCAGCGCAGGCTGAGTTTCTTCGCCTACGGCACCGGCGAAGTGCAGGGCGGTGAACTGCCGGACACCCATTCTGGCACCCTGGCCCAGCTCGGTACCTGGGGCTTTCCGGTCAGTGAGCTGTGCAAGGTGGTGGAAGGCACCGACGGCCTGCTCGGCTACTACCGCGACATCGGTGAGCGCCGTGATGGCCTGCCGTTCGATATCGATGGCGTGGTCTACAAGCTCGATGACCGTGCGGGCCAGCAGGCGATGGGCTTCGTTTCGCGCGCGCCGCGCTGGGCCATCGCGCACAAGTTCCCGGCGCAGGAACAGAGCACCACGGTGGAGGCGATCGAGATCCAGATCGGCCGCACCGGTGCCGCCACCCCGGTCGCGCGCCTGGCGCCGGTGGCGGTGGCCGGCGTGATCGTGTCCAACGCCACGCTGCACAACGCCGACCAGATCGCACGCCTGGATGTGCGGGTGGGCGACAGCGTGATCGTGCGCCGCGCCGGCGATGTGATTCCGGAAGTGGTCAGCGTCATTCTCGACCGCCGCCCGCAGGGCACTACGCCGTGGCAGATGCCGACGCGCTGCCCGGTGTGCGGCTCGGAAATCGTGCGCGAGGAAGGTGCCGCCGCGTGGCGCTGTTCGGGTGAGCTGTCCTGCCCTGCGCAGCGCAAGGAGGCCATTGCCCATTTCGCCTCGCGTCGCGCGATGGACATCGATGGCCTGGGTGACAAGTACATCGAAACCCTGGTCGACGCCGGCATCGTCAAGAGCGTGGCCGACCTGTACCGGCTCAACCGTGACCAGCTGCTGCACCTGAAACTGGTACTGGACGCCGAGGATCCGTCAGCACTGGCCGCTGCGCTGAAGCTGCATCTGCCCGCCGAGGGCAGTGGTGCGGTGCTCAATGCGGTGCTCAAGCTGGATGGCAACGATCCGGGCTGGCGCGCGCAGGCGCTGGTGCAGCCGGCCAGCTTCGAATGGAACACGAAGAAGATCGCCACCAAGTGGGCCGACAACCTGATCGCGGCGATCGACGCCAGCCGTGCTGCCACGCTGGAGCGCCTACTGTTCGCGCTCGGCATCGAGCATGTGGGCGAAAGCACGGCCAAGGCGCTGGCGCAGTGGTTTGGTGACCTGGAGCTGATCCGCCATCTGCCGTGGCCGTTGTTCAAGCGTGTGCCGGACATCGGTGGCGAAGTGGCGCGCTCGCTCGGCCATTTCTTCGAGCAGCAGGGCAACCAGCAGGCCATCGATGACCTGTTGCTGGTTGGCCAGGTGCGCATCAGCGACGTGCATGCGCCCAGCGCCAAGCTGCGCGAGGGTCTGGATCTGGCGCAGCTGCTGGTCGAGTCGGAAATCCCCGGCATCACCCGCCTGCGTGCGGAGAAGCTGGTGGCTGCGTTGCCTGGCGCGCAGGCCGTGCTCGACGCCGAGCATGGCCAGTTCGTCAACGCCGGCCTACCGGACGACACTGCGCGTGGTTTGGCAGAGTGGCTGGATGCCGAAGGCCATGGCGCGATGCTGCTGGCGGCCGAGAAGGCGATGCAGCAGATCCTGGCCAAGGCGCCGGCGCTGGCCGAGATTGTGGCCGGCCCATTGGACGGGCAGACCGTGGTGCTGACCGGCACCCTGGCCCAGCTTACCCGCGATGCCGCCAAGGAGCGCCTGGAGGCCCTCGGCGCGAAGGTCTCAGGCAGCGTGTCGAAGAAGACCAGCTTCGTGGTGGCCGGTACCGAAGCCGGTTCCAAGCTGGACAAGGCGCAATCGCTGGGCGTGCCGGTGTGGGACGAAGACCGCCTGCTGGCCTACCTTGCCGAACACGAATGATGACCCCGCCGGGGCCTCGCGCCCGGCATGAAAGACAAAGGAACACCGATGCAGACCGCCCCGCTGGATTTCCGCCTGGCCACCCGAGCTGACGAGGAGCAGTTGATCGCGTTGATGCGCGAGTTCTACGCCGAAGACAGGATCGACTTCGATGACGCGCGCGTGCGTCGCGGTGTGGATGCGCTGCTGGCTGACCCGCGCAATGGCGAAGTGCTGCTGTGGCTGGACGAGGCGGGCGAGGTGGTCGGCTACGCAGTGATCGCGATGGGCTTCAGCCTGGAGCAGGGCGGCCACTTCATGCTGCTGGACGAGCTGTACCTGAGCCATCGCGCGCGCGGTCGTGGCCGCGGCAAGCAGGCGCTGGCCATCTGCGAACAGCGCGCTCGCGGGCGTGGCGTCAGCCGCCTGCGCCTGGAAGTGAACCACCACAACGAACTGGCCCGGCGCCTGTACCTGGCCAGCGGCTACATCGATGACACCCGCGATCTGCTGACCCTGCCGCTGGATCACCCGCGCCCGGAGGGCATCCTGTGAGCGAGGCCCTGCTGCGCGTGCTGCAGCAGCGCGCCGCGCTCAATGCGCTGGTGCGCCGCTTCTTCGCCGAGCGCGATGTGCTGGAGGTGGAGACGCCGATCCTGTCGGTGGCCGGCAACACCGAGCCGAACATCGACAGCTTCCATACCGATTTCACCGGCCATGTCGATGCCGGCGGACGCCGCCGCTGGCTGCGCACCTCGCCGGAGTATCCGCTCAAGCGCCTGCTGGCGGCGGGTGTGGGTGACTGTTACGAACTGGGCCGGGTGTTCCGCAATGGCGAGGCGGGCGGCCGCCACAATCCGGAGTTCACCATGCTGGAGTGGTACCGGGTCGGTTGGGACCACCATCGCCTGGTGCAGGAAACCGCCGAGCTGGTTGGCCAGGCGCTGGCCCTGGTCGGGCGCAGTGCGACGCTGCGTGTGCTCAGCTACCGCGAGCTGTTCCAGCAACATGTGGGCGTGGATCCGTTGGATGCTGATGAGGCCGCGCTGCGTGCCGCGCTGGGCGAGGTGCACATCGACCCGGTCGGGCTGACCCGTGACGATTGGCTGGATCTGCTAATGACCCACCATATCCAGCCGCACTTCGATGACGGGGTGATGACCGTGGTGCATGACTGGCCCGCGAGCCAGGCGGCGCTTGCGCGCATCCGTGCCGGCACGCCGCCGCTGGCGGAGCGTTTCGAGCTGTACCTGGGTGCAGTGGAACTGGCCAACGGCTATCATGAACTGAACGACGCGCACGAACAGCGTGTGCGATTCCAGCGCGACCTGCAGCGCCGCCATGAGCGCGGCCAGGTGCAGCCGGCACTGGACGAAGCTTTGCTGGCCGCATTGCCCTCGATGCCTGCCTGCGCCGGCGTGGCGGTGGGTGTCGATCGGTTGTTGATGGCGATGAACCGCACGCCGCGTATCGCCGATGTGCTGGCCTACGACTTCGCCCACGCGTGAGCGCGGTGCGCACGTTCCTGAACATCGAAGACTGAACGGAATTCCGCGTTTCTGCGCTTGCTTCGGTAAGTAGGATGATGCTCTTATCACGGCAGATGCCGGACACTGGCACGCAGTTCATCCATTCCTGCTGGGGAAGGCTTTGGTCAAGTGGTTTGCGGTTGTCGCTGCACCGGTGTACTCCATCGCGCTCTGGGGTGCCTGGCTGCCGTCATCGGCGTCGGCCCAGCAGGCGGGCTATGACGGCGAAGTGGTGACCTGCGAATCGCGCGACATGGGCTGGGTGCATTGCGATATCGACGTCAGCAATGGCATCGACCTTGTGCGCCAGCTGTCCAGCAACAGCTGCATCCGTGGCAGCGAGTGGGGCACCGACCGCAGTGGCGTGTGGGTCACCCTGGGCTGCCGGGCCGAGTTCCGTGCGCGTCGAGCGCAAGGTGCAGCGCCTGCGGCAACGGAAGGCAAGCGCCTGGTCCGCCGTGTGGTGCGCTGCGAATCCAATGGCCGCCCGCAGAGTTGCCCGGTGCGCCTGGACGGGGCGCCGGTGCGCCTGCTGCGCCAGCTCTCGGTGCTGCCGTGCCGCGAAGGGCAGGGCTGGGGCTACAAGCGCAATGAAGTCTGGACCAGCCGTGGTTGCCAGGGCGATTTCGAAGTGGCTGACGAGGACGGCCGTTTTGTCGACGTGCCGCGCCGCCTGACCTGCGAGTCGAAGTCGAAGAAGCGCCGCTTCTGTGGCGCGAGCATTTCGGTCGGCGCCGTCGTCACCGAACAGTTGTCCAGCACCCCGTGCGAGGAAGGCAACACCTGGGGCTGGAACCGCAACGGGATCTGGGTGGACGGCGGCTGCCGCGCCGAATTCTCGGTGAATTGAGCCGGGGCAGGCTCCAACCGCGCGGGGCGTGGCCCTACAATGGGGCCATGAACACTGCCTCCGACATCGACTACGCCCGTTACGACCACATCCGCCCGATCCTCTGGACCGGCGATGCCCTGCAACTGCTGGACCAGCGCAAGCTGCCGTTCGTGGTCGAGCACGTGGTCTGCCATGACAGTGACGAGGTTGCCGCCGCCATCCACGCGCTGACCGTGCGTGGCGCGCCGGCCATCGGCATTGCCGCGGCCTGGGGCGTGGTGCTGGCCGCACGTGACGTGCAGGCCGCTGATGGCGCGCATGCGCTGCAGCAGCTGGAGCCGGCGCTGCAGCGCCTGAACGCGTCGCGCCCGACCGCTGTCAACCTGGCCTGGGCGCTGGCGCGCATGCGCCGCTGCCTGAATGCCGCCGGTGCCGACTGGAAGGCCGCGCTGGAAGCGGAGGCGCAGGCCATCGCCGAGGAAGACCTGGCGGCCAACCGCCACATGGGCGCGCTGGGCGCCGGCCTGATCGAGGCCGGTAGCGGCGTGCTGACCCATTGCAACACCGGCTCGCTGGCCACCGCCGGCTTCGGTACCGCGTTGGGCGTGATCCGTGCCGGCATGGCCCAGCACCGCATCGCCCGGGTATTTGCCGGCGAGACCCGGCCGTGGCTGCAGGGCGCACGTCTGACCGTGTGGGAGCTGCAGCAGGATGGCATCGACGCCACCCTGATTGCCGATTCGGCCGCCTCGCACCTGATGAAGACCGGTGCCGTGCAGTGGGTGATCGTGGGTGCGGACCGCATCTGCGCCAACGGCGATACCGCCAACAAGATCGGTACCTACCAGCTGGCTATTGCCGCCCGCCATCACGGGGTCAAGTTCATGGTGGTGGCGCCGTCCTCGACCGTGGACATGGAAACCGTGGACGGCAGCCAGATCGAGATCGAGCAGCGTGACCCGGGCGAGCTGTATGGCGTGGGCGGGACCCGCACCGTGGCCGAAGGCATTGCCGCCTGGAACCCGGTGTTCGACGTCACCCCGGGCGAGCTGATCGACGCCATCGTGACCGAGCGCGGGGTGATCCTGAACCCGACCACCGAGAACATGCGCGCCGCCTTCGGCGGTTGAGGCGGGCAGGGTCGCGGATGTCTGTAGAGCCGAGCCCACGCTCGGCTCAGCCAGCGAATCCGCCGCAGCCGAGCATGGGCTCGGCTCTACAGGGGCGGTATGGGGCCCTAAGTTCCTGATTTGTGCCGGTAAAATCCCCGTAAAGGGAGGCGGAAAACGGCCTGTTGTGGTAGTATCCACAGGTTGAATCGAGGTTCCGGCACGACCCCCTCCCGCAGAGGGCTGCGCCGGACTGGACCGCTACCAGACAACGGAACCCGAATGGCAGAAACCGCCAAGGAAATCATCCAGGTCAACCTGGAAGACGAGATGCGCAAGAGCTACCTCGATTACGCCATGAGCGTGATCGTGGGCCGCGCGCTCCCGGATGCGCGCGACGGCCTCAAGCCGGTGCATCGCCGCGTGCTGTTCGCGATGAATGAACTGAACGCGCACAGCAACAAGCCCTACTTCAAGTCGGCGCGTATCGTCGGTGACGTCATCGGTAAGTACCACCCGCATGGCGATCAGTCGGTGTACGACACGCTGGTGCGCCTGGCACAGCCGTTCTCGCTGCGCTACATGCTGGTCGATGGCCAGGGTAACTTCGGCTCCATCGACGGCGACTCCGCCGCAGCGATGCGATACACCGAAGCGCGCATGTCGCGCCTCGCGCATGAGCTGATGGCCGACATCGACAAGGAAACCGTCGATTTCCAGCCCAACTACGACGAAAAGGAACTGGAGCCGACGGTCATGCCGACCCGGTTCCCGAACCTGCTGGTCAATGGTTCGGCCGGTATCGCGGTGGGCATGGCGACCAACATCCCGCCGCACAATCTGAGCGAATCGATCAACGCCTGCATCGCGCTGATCGACAACCCGGAAATCGACGTCGACGGCCTGATGGAATACATCCCGGGTCCGGATTTCCCGACCGCCGGCATCATCAATGGCACCGCCGGCATCGTCGCCGGCTACCGCACCGGCCGTGGCCGCGTGCGCATCCGTGCCAAGGCCGATATCGAAGTGGCCGACAACGGCCGCGAATCGATCATCGTCACCGAGATTCCTTACCAGGTGAACAAGGCGCGTCTGATCGAGAAGATCGCCGAGCTGGTCAAGGAAAAGAAGATCGAAGGCATCAGCGAGCTGCGCGATGAGTCCGACAAGGACGGCATGCGCATCTACATCGAGATCAAGCGCGGTGAATCTGCCGAGGTTGTGCTGAACAACCTGTACCAGCAGACGCAGATGGAATCGGTGTTCGGCATCAACATGGTGGCGCTGGTCGATGGCCGCCCGCAGTTGATGAACCTCAAGCAGATGCTGGAGGCGTTCGTCCGCCACCGTCGCGAAGTGGTCACCCGCCGCACCGTGTTCGAGCTGCGCAAGGCGCGTGCCCGTGCCCACGTGCTGGAAGGCTTGACCGTCGCGCTGGCCAACATCGACGAGATGATCGAACTGATCAAGACCTCGCCGAACCCGAACGAAGCACGCGAGCGCATGCTGGCGCGCGTGTGGGAGCCGGGCCTGGTCGGTGCGATGCTGGGCGCCGCCGGTGCCGAAGCCTCGCGTCCGGAAGACCTGCCCAAGGGCGTGGGCCTGATCGAGGGCGGCTACCAGCTGACCGAGATCCAGGCCACCCAGATCCTGGAAATGCGCCTGCACCGCCTGACCGGGCTGGAGCAGGACCGCCTGACCGACGAGTACAAGCAGCTGCTGGAAGTGATCGCTGGGCTGATCCACATCCTGGAAGACCCCGACCGCCTGCTGCAGGTGATCCGCGAAGAGCTGGTCAGCGTCAAGGCCGAGTTCGGCGACGAGCGTCGTACCGAGATCCGCCACAGCGAAGAAGACCTGGACATCCTCGACCTGATCGCGCCGGAAGACGTGGTGGTCACCGTGTCGCACGCCGGTTACGTGAAGCGCCAGCCGGTGAGCGTGTACCGCGCGCAGCGCCGTGGCGGCCGTGGCCGCAGTGCGGCGGCGACCAAGGAAGAGGATTTCATCGAACAGCTGTGGCTGGTCAACACGCATGACACGCTGCTGACCTTCACCAGTTCGGGCAAGGTGTTCTGGCTGCCGGTCTACCAGCTGCCCGAAGCCGGTTCCAACGCTCGTGGCCGTCCGATCATCAACTGGATCCCGCTGGAACCCGGCGAGCGCGTGCAGGCCGTGCTGCCGGTACGCGAGTACGCCGATGGCCAGTTTGTGTTCTTCGCCACGAAGAACGGTACGGTCAAGAAGACCCCGCTGGGCGAGTTCGCCTTCCGTCTGGCCCGCGGCAAGATCGCGATCAACCTCGACGAGGGCGACGCGCTGGTTGGCGTCGGCCTGACCGACGGCGAGCGCGACATCCTGCTGTTCGCCTCCAACGGCAAGACCGTGCGCTTCGGCGAGGACAAGGTCCGCTCGATGGGCCGTACCGCGACCGGCGTGCGTGGCATCAAGATGCCGGCCGGCGAGGAAGTGGTCAGCCTGATCGTGGCCGAAAGTGCCGGTGGCATCGAGGACGAGAACGAGGACGACAACGGTGTCGAGGAAACCGCCGCCACGGGCGATGCGGTGATCGACGGCGCCGACGACGCCAGCGTGCAGTACATCCTCACCGCCACCGAGAACGGCTACGGCAAGCGCACCCCGCTGCCGGACTACCCGCGCAAGGGCCGTGGTACGCAGGGCGTGATTGGCATCCAGACCACCGAGCGCAACGGCAAGCTGGTCGCCGCGGTGCTGATGGGCTCCAGCGACGAAGTCCTGCTGATCTCCGACGGTGGCACCCTGGTGCGTACGCGTGGCTCGGAAATCAGCCGCGTCGGCCGCAACACCCAGGGCGTGACCCTGATCCGCCTGTCCAAGGACGAGAAGCTGCAGGCGGTGGAGCGCATGGATGCCTCGATCGACGAGGACGAGGACGAGGTGGCGGCCGCCGCCCCGGCCACGACCGACGGCGCACCGGCTGCAGCCAGCAGCGAGGACGCCGCGCAGGAGTGATCCTGCCGCGAGCCTGAGGTACCCGACGACGCCGGCCCTGGGCCGGCGTCGTCGTATCCGGATGCCGCACATACGCGCGCGCTTCACGTCGGCGGTGGGATAACGGCGCATGCTGCCCCCGGAGATCGACGATGTCCGCCACGCCGCAGTCCGCTCCTGCCTCCGTACGCGCCTCCCGGCATCCCCTTGTCACCGTGCTGTCGCTGCTGCTGGTCGTGCTCGGCCTGGTCATCGGCGGGCTCGGTGCGTGGCTGCTCAGCTTGGGAGGTTCGGCGTACTACGCCATCGCCGGCCTCGGCCTGCTGGCCAGTGGCCTCCTGTTGTTCGGCAACCGCCGCAGCGGCGCGCTGCTGTATGCGCTGGTGTTCATCGGAACGCTGCTGTGGACCTGGTGGGAATCGGGCAGCGATTACTGGCGCTGGGTACCGCGGCTCGGGCTGGTGACGGTGCTCGGCATCGTGCTGGCGCTGCTGGCGCCGACGCTGCGCGAGCCGGTTTCAAAACGCCTGTCGCGCAGCGTGGCGGGCGTGCTGATGCTGGTGTTCGTGGCCGCCTTCGGCCTGGCCTTTGCGCCGCATGGTGAAGTGGACGGGCACCTGCCGTTCCCGGAAGGCGCAGTCAGCGCCGGACTGGAACCTACGCGCGATACCACGGGCCTGCAGCCGGCTGACCAGCCCGCCGAGGGCGACTGGCCGGCGTGGGGCCGCAGCAATGCGGGCACCCGCTATTCGCCGTTGCAGCAGATCACCCCGGCCAATGTGGCCACGCTGCAGCCGGCCTGGCAGTTCCGTACCGGCGATATGCCGAAGAAGCGCTGGGGCGCGGAAACCACGCCGCTGAAGATTGGCGATCGCCTTTACCTGTGCACCGCGCGCAACCGCCTGATCGCACTCGACGCCGCCAGCGGCAAGGAGCTGTGGCGGTTCGATCCAAGGGTGAAGGATGCTTCGATTCCCTATACCGCTGCCTGTCGCGGTGTGAGCTATTACGAGCAGCCCAGCACGCCGACCGTTGCTGATGCGGCATTGGCCGATGTCGCCGCTGATCTGGCGCTGCCGGAACCGCCGCCCAGCATCACCCGCAGTGTTGCACCGGGCAGTCGTCCGGCATGCTGGGCGCGCATCATCGAAGGCACGCTGGACGGTCGCATCATCGCGGTGGACGCGGACAGCGGCCGTCCCTGCGCGAATTTCGGCAACAACGGCCAGGTCGACATCACCCTGGGCATGGGCGAGGTGCCACCGGGTTACGTGTCGATCAACTCGCCGCCGGCCATCGTGCGCGGCGTGATCGTGACCGGTCATCAGGTGCTGGACGGGCAGCGCCGCGATGCGCCCTCGGGCGTGATCCAGGCCTACGATGCCATCACCGGCAAGCTGCGCTGGGCATGGGACATGGACCAGCCCGAGCGCAGCGGCTTGCCGCCGCGCGAGCAGACCTATACGCGCGGCACGCCCAACATGTGGACCACCGCCACCGGTGATGAAGCACTGGGCCTGGTCTACCTGCCGCTGGGCAATTCCGCGGGCGACTACTGGAGTGGCTCGCGCACGGAGAACCAGAACCGCTATGCGACCTCGCTGGTGGCGATCGACGTGGCCACCGGCAAGCCGGTCTGGCATTTCCAGGCGGTGCGCAAGGATGTGTGGGACTACGACCTGGGTTCGCAGGCCAGCCTGATCGACTACCCGACGGCGGCGGGCAAGGTGCCGGCGATCCTGCTGCCGACCAAACAGGGTGACATGTACATCCTCGATCGCCGCAACGGCCAGCTCCTGACCGCCGCCGAAGAGCGCAAAGTGCCGGTCGGCGGCGTCGAACCCGAGCAGCGTTCTCCCACCCAGCTGTTTTCGCTGTACCACACGCTGCGCCGCGAACATGACCTGACCGAGCGTGACATGTGGGGCATCACCCCGATCGACCAGCTGGTCTGCCGCATCCAGTTCCGCAAGGCGTACTACGAGGGTTTCTATACGCCGCCGAGCAGCGAGCGCCATTCCATCGAGTACCCCGGCTACAACGGCGGCTCGGACTGGGGCAGCGTGTCCATCGATACACGCCGCGGCGTGATCGTGGCCAACTACAACGACATGCCCAACTACAACCGGCTGGTGCCACGCGCCGAGGCCGACCGGCTGGGCTGGCTGCCGCGCGAGAAGATCCGGTTCGACAAGGGCGGTGCAGAAGGCGCGGGCGACCCGCAGGTGGGCACGCCGTACGGCATCCAGGTCAACGCTGGTTGGCGGCTGCCGTTCACCGGCCTGCTGTGCAAGCAGCCGCCCTATGGCGGTATCCGTGCCATCGACCTGCGCACCGGCAAGCTGCTGTGGGACCGTCCATTCGGCAGTGCGCGCGGCAACGGACCGTTCGGCATCCGCTCCGGCCTGCCGATCGAGATCGGCACGCCGAACAATGGCGGTTCGGTAGTCACCGCCAGCGGCCTGATCTTCATCGCCGCCGCCACCGATGACCTGCTGCGTGCCATCGATCTGAAGACCGGCAAGGAACTGTGGCATGCCAAGCTGCCCGCGGGCGGCCAGGCCAATCCGATGGTGTACGAGCAGGGCGGGCGCCAGTACGTGGTGATCATGGCTGGCGGCCACCATTTCATGGAAACCCCGAACGGCGATTACGTGATGGCGTTTGCGTTGCCGAGGTAACCGCAATGGGGGCGGCGGGCCGACCCCATTGCACGACACTGGATTACACCGTCACCACCACCTTGCCGATCTGCTCGTTTGATTCCAGGTAACGGTGTGCCTCCTGGATCTGCGCAAACGGGAATACCTTGGCAATCTTCGGTGCGAGCGTGCCCTTGTCCAGTCCGTCGACAATGAAGGCCTTGGCACGCGCCAGCGCGGCATCGTCGGAGACGATTTCCGAGTACAGATAGCCCTTCAGCGTCAGCGACTTGCCCAGCACGTTGAACAACGGGAACGGCGTGGGTTCGCTGCTCAGCGCGCCGTATTCCAGCAGGATGCCGCCACGGGCCATCGCTTCGGTCAGCGGCACGAACTGCGGGCCACCGATCGGATCGAACACCACACGGGCACCGGCACCGCCGGTGATGCGCGCCACTTCGGTCACCAGATCCTGCTCCTGGGTGGCGATGACGTGGGCGGCACCGGCATCGAGCAGGGCCTGGCGCTTGCCCGGGCCACGGGTGACCGCGATCGGCGTGGCGCCTACTGCATTGGCGATCTGGATGGCGGCCAGGCCGACGCTGCTGCTGGCGGCGGTGATGATGACGAAATCCCCGGCGGCCAGATGAGCCTGTTCCAGCAGCGCGCCCCAGGCGGTGACGTACTGCATCCACACCGCGGCCGCCGTTTCAAAGTCCAACGCCTGCGGGTGCTTGACCACCAGTCGTGCCGGCACGTTGGCCAGCTCGCCATAGGTGCCCCAGCGCGCGATGTCCAGCGGCGGTATCACGCTGACCGCATCGCCAGCAGTGAAGCCGCTCACCGCACTGCCGACCGCTTCGACAACGCCCGCCGCTTCATAGCCCAGCCGGCTGGGGAATTGCGCTTCCTGCAGATAGGCGCCGTTGCGGAACATCACCTCGGCGCGGTTCAGGCCGATCGCCCTCACCCGGATCTGGACTTCGTCGGCGGCGGGGGCGGGAACGTCGATATCGTCGATGCGCAGCACATCGGCGGTGCCATATTCGTGGATGCGGACAACCTGGCTCATGGGGGACTCCGAGGAAGGGCCGACGAGGGCGCCGGCGGAAGGGTGAGCGCTACTGTGCGCGTAGTCTGCAACCAGAATAAGGGGTAATCTGGCGTTTCATTGAAAAACAATTGTTTGCAATGGACCTGATCGTTCCCCTGCGGACCTTCGCCAAGGTGGCCGAGGTCGGCTCCTTCGCCGCCGCTGCCGAGGCATTGGATCTGTCGCCGCAGCTGGTCGGCAAGCACATCCAGGCGCTGGAGCAGCACCTCGGCGTACGCCTGCTCAACCGCACTACGCGCAAGCAGAGCCTGACCGACTTCGGCCAGGCCTATCTGGCACGGGCACGGGTGATCCTGGAGGAAGTGGAGGGCGCCGAGCAATTGGCGGAAGTGGCGCGTGGGCGGCCGATGGGACGCCTGCGCATCAGCGCACCGGTCACCTTCGGCGTGCACGCACTGGGCCCGGCGGTGGTGGCCTACATGCAGCAGTACCCGGACGTGCAGGTCGATCTGAACCTGTCCAACAGCCTGGTGGACATCGTCGAAGACGGCTACGACCTGGTGTTCCGTACCGGTGACCTGGCCGACAGCGGGCTGGTGGCACGGCGGCTGGGGCCGTATCCGCTGGTGCTGTGTGCGTCGCCGGATTATCTGGCTTCGCGGCCGGCCATTGCCCATCCGTCCGATCTGAGCCGGCACGAGTGCCTGGGCTTCGCGCATTCGATCATCCGCACGCGCTGGAGTTTCCGCGATGCCGACGGCA
This sequence comes from Stenotrophomonas sp. 115C5, assembly GCF_056861055.1. NCBI lineage: Bacteria > Pseudomonadati > Pseudomonadota > Gammaproteobacteria > Lysobacterales > Lysobacteraceae > Stenotrophomonas > Stenotrophomonas sp. 115C5. Next base: position 90,474 of record NZ_JBSPUQ010000015.1, on the reverse strand, counting down.
GCGTGCTGACCGTGCCGGTGTCCAGCCGCTTCATGGTCAATCAGGCCGAGCCGCTGCTGACCGCAGCCGTGGGTGGGTTGGGGTTGATCCTGCAGCCTTACGAAATGCTTGCCGCTGCGCTGGCGCGTGGTGAACTGGTGGAAGTGCTGCCGGACCATGTGCCGGTATCGACCTGGATCAACCTGGTGTATCCGCGCGACCGCCAGCTGACGCCCAAGCTGCGCAGCTTCCTGGACTTCTGCGTGGCGCGTTTCACAGAGCAGACGATGGCAAGGCGATAGCGTGGCATCGATCAGCATTCCCGTGTTCCCATGCGAAGGACTCGCCCCGTGATGTCTCTCCCGTTGCCGCAGCATGCCGCTCGCGTCCTGCTGCTGGCGTCCTTTTCCAGCGCCAGCGTGCTTGCGCAGCAGACACCTGTGCAGGCGTTGGCTGAGTGGGAGGTGCAAGGGCGTGCGGACGGCCTGGCGCGACCCGATATTGAATGCCAGGATTTCCTGCAGGCGATGGGCCGGAAGCCTCCGGGACTGCAGTATGTAGGCTGCAGCCAGGATGACGCGTCCTACATCAAGCCGATGGAGGCCCACTATCGTGTTTCAGGTGCCCAGGCGGCGCAGGTCGAAGCCTATTTGCACACGGCATTCGGCCTGCCTGCGTTGCGCTACGTCTGTTGTGGTTGGAGCAACGGCGCACCCTATTACTGGCGCGAAGGCCCGGATGCGGTGAGGTATCAGATCGGCATGGGCGTGGAATCGCTGCCGTACGAACGCGGCGAATGGCATCGCATCGAGGCATTCAACGTCACCGTTGAGGTGGTGCGGCAGCGTCCCTAGCGTGGATGCGGCGGGCGGACCCATCGTCTAGGATGCGTCCAGGGATACCCGCAAAGGAGCTGCCATGAAGGCTGTTGGACGCCTGTTTCTCTGCAATGCGCTGGCCTGTCTGGTCCTTGTGGCCACATCGGCGTTTCCGGCAGCTGGCGCAGCACCTTCCGAGCGCGAACATCCGCGTGCGCAGGATGCCATCGATGACTGGCTTGCGGCGTTCAATGCAGGCAGCCTCGAGGGGTTGCAGGCATTTGCCGACAGATATGCGAAGCAGGAGGGCAGCACGCCCAAGGACTATCTCGAGTTCCGCGAGAGCACGGGTCCGCTGAGCGTTCTGGAAACACTCGAGCGCGCGCCCGGCCAGGCGAAGCTGCTGGTGATGGGCCAGCTGAGCGAACGTGCGATGTGGGTGACGGCGGTCATGGACCCGGCCAACCCGTCGCACGTGAAGCAGTTCCAGATCGAGGGCACTGAAACGCCGGACAGGTACAAGCCGGAACGGGTTGCTTTGCCTGCGCTGATGGCTGATGCCGCAGCAAAACTGGAGGCGCTGCGGGCACAGGACGCGCTGTCGGGTGCATTGCAGGTGGCGCGGAACGGTAAGGTGCTGCTGGACTGGCGCGGTGGCGATGCCGATCGCACCGCTGGCATTCCAGTGGACGTGGATACACAGTTCCGCCTTGCGTCCTCCAACAAGATGTTCACCGCAGTGGCCATCCTGCAGCTGGTGCAGGACGGCAAGCTCAGCCTTGATGACACGATAGGCAAGTACCTGCCGGACTATCCGAACAAGGCCGTTGCCAACAGCGTAACCGTTCGCCATCTGCTGTCACATACCAGTGGCCTGGGCGATTTCTTCGGCGATGATTTCGAACAGTATTCCGCGTCGTTGAAGACGCTGGATGACTATGTACAGCGCTTTGCCAAGGATGCACCGCAGTTCACGCCGGGCAGCCAGGACAGCTACTCCAATTACGGATTCATCGTGCTGGGGCGCATCATCGAGGCGGTTTCCGGGCAGAGCTACTACGACTACGTCGAGGCACGGATTCTGCGCCCGGCGGGCATGGTCGCGACCGGTTTCGAGCCCGAGTCGGTGACCGTTCCCCATCGTGCCGTCGCCTATACGCGTGTGGACGGGCAGTGGGTACGTGAAACCCGCACATTGCCATGGCGCGGCATGTCGGCCGGTGGTGGCTACAGTACGGTGGGCGACATGGTGAAGTTCGCCGAGGCGCTGCGTACTGGCAAGCTGGTGTCGCCCACGCTGTTGCAGCAGGCTACCTCGGCGCAGAACCACAAGGGCTGGTATGGCTTTGGCTTCGTAGTGCAGGGCGAGGGCAGGGAGCACCAGTACGGCCACGAAGGCGGTGCGCCCGGCTCGAACAGCGCCATCGTGGTGCTGCCCGCGCAGGGCTATGTGATCGTCGGCCTGGCCAATGTCGATCCGGATGCGATCGGCAACGTGGTCAACTACATCGCACGCAGGGTGCCGCTGTAGCCGAGGTGCATGCCGTTCATTCCGGCACCCGCACCATCTTCGTCATCAGGTGTTCCACCACGCCCGCCGGATCGGCCGTGCGGCCGACATGCGTGCTCGACATCTGCACCACGGAGCTGCGCTTGGCGGTGAGGAAGTGGAAGCGCGCACGCGCGGGCAGCTGCGCGATTGGTCCGGCGCTGGCGTCGCCGCGGCAGATGGCCACGATCGCATCCAGCCACGGCTGCAGCGCCTCCTGGTCCAGCGCCGGCGCGAAGGCCTGCAGGCGCGCAGGATCGATCTCGATGGCCGCCTCCAGGTGACGCGCGCCAGGACAGGAGACGATCACCCCGACGTTGATGAATTCCTCGCGTTCCACCCGCGGTACCACGCGGATGACCGCGTAGTCATACGTGTGCAGCGTGGGCACGGATGGCCTCCTGCACGAACACCGCACGCACTTTCAGGCGATGCTTGAGATAGTCGATGTAGCCTTGGCGATAGGCCTGCGGACTGTCGAATGCCGGCTCGTTGACCAGCCAGCTGTCTGGAACCAGGCCGACGATGCGTTCGATCTCGGCATCGGTCAGGCGCGCGGCCAGTTCGGCATCCACCTCGGCGATGCGGCTGGCGAACGACAGCAGCACGTGGTCGCGGATCAGCACGAACGGCTTTTCGCAGGCATCGCCGGCGTTGGCCCAATCGTGATGGAAGTACATGGCCGCACCGTGGTCGATCAGGTACAGCTTTCGATGCCACACCATCAGGTTGGGATTGCGCGTGGTGCGATCGACATTGCTGGTGAACGCATCGAACCAGACGATGCGCGAGGCCAGGTCGGCATCCACCGGCATCGCCGCCGGGTCGTAATTGATCGCGCCGGGCAGATAGTCCAGGCCCAGGTTCAGGCCCTCGCTGGCGCGGATCAGCTCCTGGATCTCCGGGTCCGGTTCGGTGCGGGCGAACTCGCGGTCCAGCTCCACGAACAGGATTTCTGGAATCGGCAGGCCCAGCGTGCGCGCCATTTCGCCGGCGATCAGCTCGGCGATCAGCGCCTTCGGGCCCTGGCCGGCGCCACGGAACTTCAGCACGGCCATGCCGTCGTCGCCAGTCTCGACCACGGCCGGCAGGGAGCCACCTTCCCGCAAGGGAGTGATATAGCGGAGGGCATGTACGGTGCGCATGGGCGCATTCTAGCGTGGGTGCCGCCAAGGGAGCGCCGGGAGCGCCCCGGCGGCTCCATGTCGTTCACCGTCAGTGAGCCAGCGTACCGCGCTGCTGTTCCTGCACCTGCGTGCGGATCTGCTCCTGCGAGGCCTGATCGGCCTGTCGCTGGTTGACCACGCCAAGCATATCCAGGCTGTCCTGCACCGGGCGTTGCGCGGCCTCGGCGGTGGGCGATGACGCGCGCAGCGAGGCCGGATCATCCAGCGGCCCCTTCACCACGAAGATGTTCTGCGCCGCGCCCGCACCATCGGTCTGGCGGCTGAGCACCACATGGTCGACCCGGTCCAGCCCGTTTTCGCGGGCCAGCACCAGCAGGCTGGCGCTCAGGCGCTCGCTGGACGCATCGAAACTGCGTCCGTTGGCAGCATCCAGCGCCGCCACCTTGCCGCGGATCTGCTCGTGCAGCGAACGGTCACGGCCTTCCGCAAGCGGCAACGCCATTGCATCACCTGCGGAGGCCTGCTGTGCGGTGATGGGGACATGTGCATGCGTACCTTCGGTATGGTCGAAGTAATGCAGCGTCGACGGCGAGGTGCTGGTATCGAAATAGGGCTGGCGCGGGGGCGAGCCCTCGCCGAGGTTGAGCCCGTTCTGCTCCAGCAGGCGCTCGTCCAGGCCCAGCTTCTTCATGTTCACTTCCATCCGGCTGACGCCGTCGGGCGCTGGATTCGCGGCCTCGTATCCGCTGACCAGTTCGATCGCCTGGACGCCGTAGAAATTCTGGTAGTCCGAATTCCCATGATGGCCCAGGCCGGTGCTGACGCCCTGGTCGTAATAGTGCCTGGCCATTCCCTCGATGTTGGCTGCGGTGGGGGAGATGGTCAGGTCCGCATTGAGGGTCAGCTCCGGGTGCGGTGCATAGGTGATCGGCGGGCCGGGTCGCGACTGGATGACGTCTGTCGAGCGGGTGCTGGCTTCATACAGGTCGCGCAGGGTAGCGTCCGGGTTGTTGGCACGTACCTGGCTGACCAGCGCATTCCAGCCTGCGATGTTCGAGGAGGCCTCATCGCGGCGGTTGGCCGCGAGCAGGGTGCCGATTGCCTCGGTGTAATCATGGCTGGTGGTACGGCCTGCGATCTGCTCCACCTCGGCATCGAACTGCACGTAGGCACGCTCGACATCGGCGTCGTTGAAGCCGTGCTGGATCTCGTGACCGAGCACAAAGGTGACCTCGGCCGCGTCGAACCTGTCCGGCGCCGCCGGAGTCGACAAGCTGCTGGCGGGCAGGTTGATGGATTTCGTGCCGGTCTCGTAGGTGCCACCCGCATTGCTTGTGGCGGGCAACAGTTCGAAGCGTTCCAGATAGCCTGCCGCGATCGCTGCGTCCACCTGCTTTGCCAGCACGGGCGAGCCCGCGATGACGCTGCGCAGGTTGTCGACCTGGTCGCTGGTGACGTCGGTCTTGCCGGCGAACTCGCCCAGCAGGCGTTCCGTTTCTGCGGAAAGGGTCGTCATTGATGGCTCCCCTTACTGCACGGTGACAAGACGCACGCAGGCATGCGTGGCGTCGCCGAGGGCGTGGGGGTTCTCGGGGATGGTGTCGACCTTGATGCTCAGCTGCGGTCGATCGAAGCGGTCGTAGATCACCCGGCCGTGTTCGCCGCGCACCGTCTCGCGCTTGAATCCGGCGGCATCCAGTGCCGAAGCGAAGTGGTTGAAGTCGACCCGGCAGATCGCCGCAGCCGAGGCCTTGCGATCGCTGCTGGTGTCGATGAAATTCAGGTCCAGCCGCGCGTCGGCAGTGCCGGCCCGCTGCACTTCCAGGCCATAGCCCCATTCCGGCGTCAGCGTGCCGCCATAGCCGAAGTGCCCGGGGCCGAAGGTCTGCGCCGGTGCCTGCATTGCGGCGGACAGGCGTTCGACGGTCAGCTCGCGCGTGGACGTCGTTGCCTTGATCAGGTCCAGCAGGCGCAGCAGCAACTGCTCGGCATTGAGCGGGGAGGGCGAAGTGGTGTCGGATACGGCCGGGGCCATGGTGTCGGTTCCTTGAGAAGTCGGCGTGCGGTCGGCGGCATATGCGCAGGCGCAGAGCGTGGCCGCTGAAAGTGCGAGCGTCCACGGTCGTATGAATGCGTACCGGGGCATGTGCGTTCCTTGCAATTGAAGGCTGACCCTAGGGCCAGCCGGATGAAGCAGAGGTTAAGCGCACTTGAGGCGTGGTCTTCACTCCGCCCTTCCCGTTGTAGTGGCAGCATCGGTTCCCAAGCAGCATCCACCCTGGGTGTGACCTTCAACAGGAGGCTGTCATGCCGCTACTGCGCAGCTGTCACGTTTCATCCCGCATGCTCTGCACCGCGTGGTGTTGAACCCGGTCTGATACGGCCACCTTGCCGGCACGGATGGCCCCCACCCGCAATACCTGCCACGCTTCACGCATCGCAGATCCGGCGCTGTCCTGCCGGTGCTGCGATCCAGGCATGTGCGCCTCCAGATTGCCCCTGTGTTGCCGCTGGCATTCCAGGTGCGGGAGAGCGCCATCTCCATGATGTTCCTGCAGGCTTTGGAGGTGTACCAATGAGCGACGAATACGATGGAACGCTGCCGCCCCTGGACGATGCCAAGGTTGAGGAAATGATCGGCAAGCTGGTGCTGGTCGGTGTGACCCGCTATGGCGGCGATGGCCAGGTAAAGGGGCTGGAGCAGTACGCAGGCACGGTGTTGCGCATCAGCGCCGACGAGGGCGTGGTGCTGGCCGATGAGAATGATGGCCACGAGCGCTATCTGCCGCCGATGCTGGACCAGTACCAGCCAGCCGAGCCCGGGGAGTACCGCATGCACACCAGTGGCATGATCGTGGTCGACCCCGACTACCTGGCCACCTGGGACTTGCACGCGCAGCAGTAGTGCCAGGCCATGCCTGGCAGGTGCCGGCAGTTCCCCGGCACCTCCCGGAGCTGCACTTTGCCCCATCCGGCCACTAGCCCTTCCGGCCCATTCACGACAACCCCTGCGGTGCTAGATTCGGGTCCATGCCCGATTCCGGGTACCCATTCACACTCCAGGGGATAAGGATGCTGATCCGTCGAACCTCTTTGGCAGCGGCTGTTGCCGTTGCCACCGTCGGCCTGCTGGCCGCTGGCCCGGCGCTTGCCGATTACGCGAAGCCGCCGGAACACCTGCTCAAGGTGCTGAAGGCGCCGCCGCCGCCGGCGCCGAATGTGGCCCCGGGTGGCCAGCGCCTGCTGCTGACCACCGCGCAGACCTACCCGTCGATCAGCCGCGTCGCCCAGCCGTACCTGAAGCTGGCGGGTGTGCGCCTGGAGCCGAAGAACCGCAGCCGCCATGACACCCCCGGTGGCTACGGCATTCCGGCCTGCGTGGCCGACTTCACCCTGGTCGATATCGCCAGCGGCAAGGAGACCAAGGTCAACCTGCCGCAGGGCTGCGCGACCGGCGCGCTGTGGTCGGCCGATGGCAGCCACTTCGCCTTCCAGAATGCGGTCGATACCAGCGTGCAGCTGTGGGTGGGTGATGCGGCCACCGGGCAGGTGAAGCAGATTCCGAACGTGCAGCTGAACCCGATCTTCGGCAACACCGTGCAGTGGCTGGGTGGCAGCCAGAACCTGCTGGTGAAGCTGGTGCCGGCCAACCAGGGCCCGGCGCCGTCCAACGGTGGCGTGCCGACCGGTCCGGATGCGCAGGAGTCGCTGGGCAGCAGTGGCGAGAGCAGCACCTACGAAGCCCGCGACACGCTGACCAGCGTCCATGACGAGAAGCTGTTCGCCTATTACGGCGCTTCGCAGCTGGCCGTGGTCGATACCGCCGCCAACAGCGTGCGCCCGGTCGGGCAACCGGCGCTGTTCAATGAAGTCAGTGCCGCGCCCGATGGCGTGCATGTGCTGACCGAATCCATCAAGGCACCGTATTCGCATGCGGTGACCTACCAGCGCTTCGCCAACGACGTGGCCGTGCTGGATATCGCCAGCGGCAAGTCCACGCCGATCGCCAGCCTGCCGCTGGCCGATCGCGTGCCGGTGCACGGCGTGCCGGAAGGCCCGCGTGGTTTCGACTGGCGTGCCACCGATCCGGCCACCCTGGTCTATGCCGAGGCACTGGACAAGGGCGACTGGAAGGTCAGCGTGCCGCATCGTGACCGCGTGCTGATGCTGAAGGCGCCGTTCAACGGCAAGCCGACCGAAGTCACCCGTACCGCGCAGCGTTTTGAAGGCTTCGCGTGGTCCGCCGATCCGTCCGTGGCGTTCCAGTTCGAGAACGACGAGAACCGCCACTGGATGCAGACCCGCATCGTCGATGTGGACCAGCCGAAGAAGGAAGGCCGCCTGCTGTGGGACATGTCCAGCGATGAGCTGTACGGCAACCCCGGCAACCTGGTCTTTACCCGCCTGCCGAATGGCGCGCAGGTCGTGCGCCGTGAGGGCAACCATGTGTTCCTCAGCGGCCGTGGCGCCTCGCCGCAGGGCGACCGTCCGTTCCTGGACCGCCTGGACCTGGGCACGCTGAAGAGCGAGCGCCTGTTCCGGAGCAGTGCCGACGCCTACGAACAGTTCCTCGGTTTCAGCAACGCGCCGGGGCGCTACCTGACCTGGCACCAGTCGGTGATCGATCCGCCGAATGCCTTCATCCGCCAGCAGGGTGAGGCGGTGGCCGATGCGAAGGCTGGCGAGGCACAGTTCGCCTCCACCACGACCGCGTTGACCAGGCTGGTCGATCCGACCCCGGAAGTGCGCCAGATCAAGAAGCAGCTGGTGACCTACAAGCGTGCCGACGGCGTGGACCTGTCGTTCACCCTGTACACGCCGCCGGGCTACAAGGAAGGCCAGCGTGTGCCGGCGATCCTGTATGCGTACCCGGCCGACTTCGCCAACGCCGCGCAGGCCGGCCAGGTGTCCGGTTCGCAGCAGACCTTCACCCGCCTGCAGCCGTACCGCCTGATGCTGCTGGCCGGCTACGCGATCATCGACAACGCGTCGTTCCCGATCGTGGGCGACCCGAAGAACGCCTACGACACCTACCTGGAGCAGCTGGAAGCCGACGCCAAGGCGGCCGTGGACAAGGCCGTGGACATGGGCGTGGTCGACCGCAACCGCATCGGTGTGACCGGTCACAGCCATGGTGGCCTGATGACCGCCAACCTGATTGCGCACACCAACCTGTTCAAGGCCGGCGTGGCGACCAGTGGTTCGTACAACAAGACCTTCACCCCGTTCGGCTTCCAGAACGAACGCCGCTCGGTCTGGCAGGCGCAGGACGTGTACCTGAAGGCCTCGCCGTTCTTCTATGCCGACAAGATCAAGCTGCCGCTGCTGCTGGTCCATGGCGAAGACGACGCCAACCCGGGCACCGAGCCGTTCCAGTCGCGCAAGCTGTACCAGGCGATCCGCGGCAACGGCGGCACCACCCGCCTGGTGATGCTGCCGAACGAGCCGCACTGGTACACCGCGCTGGAGTCGAACGAGCAGCTGGTGGCGGAAATGTTGAACTGGTTCGACACCTACGTGAAGAACGCCAAGTAGCGTCGAGCCTGCTCGACCGCTTTGCAGAAGGCCGCCTTCGGGCGGCCTTCCTGCATCCTGCTGTAGAGCCGAGCCCACGCTCGGCTATCCGTTCGCCCGTAAACAGCTGCAAGTACTCTGCAATCAACTGTGGAGACTCGGTAACGACGTGTTACCGGCACATTCGCACGCCGCGCAAATGGTCTAGGCTGAACCTGATAGCTCGTTCCAGGTCGGTGCAATGAAAGCCATTCTCCTTGCTGCAACGTTGTCCTTGGTCCTGGTCTCAGCTGCAGGTGCGCAGCCAATGCCCACCGAGCTGGCGCAGCTGGGGATCATCGCCGGCATGCCCTACGCCAAGGCCAAGCGCCTGCTGGATGCTGCAGGCTGGCGGGCAAAACCTGCGCAGGGCGCGCCGGAATCGCTGGACGGCTTTCCGGAAGTCGGATGCCGGAAGGACGGAAAGCAGTGTGCGACGACCTTCGAAAAGGACGGTCAACAGATCGCGGTGCGGCTGGGCACTACCCTGGCAGGGCAGCCGTTCGTGCAGAGCGCTGACTGAGTACCCGCCCTCACGCCAGCGGTAGGCGGTCCTGCGCGTGCGACAGCCGGTCATGCAGGTCGCACACATGTTCTGCCTTGGCATGCACCCGGGTGGTATCGCCGAAACTGCGTAGATAAGCGCAGGCCGCGAAGCCGGCGCTCTTCTTTTCGTACTCCGCAATCCAGGCCAGCCGATCCGGATTGTTGGCCTGTTCGGCTGACCACGCGGCCACCGGCGGGCGGATGCGATAACGCAGGCCGACGCGCCACGGCTTCGGTGTCAGCCGCGCACGGAAGCAGTGCTGCAGTCGGCACATGCGCGCGTACAGGGTATCGGTGCCCAGTGCCTTGAAGAACGCCTGCAGCTGCTCGTCCTCGGGCGAGAAGGTGGCATGCATCGCCAGCACGCGCAGTCCCGCAGGCGTGCGGTAAGCGCGCAGATGCCAGTCGGGGTGTTGTTCGCTGAAGACTTCCACGCGCCGCAGCGCAAGCCCTTCGGCACCCCCTGCGGCCGCCAGACGCTGCCTGCGGCGCAACAGCAATGCGGCATTGACCAGAACCACCGCCGCTACGCCCAGCACCAGCCCCACCAGCCAGTGCCACAGCAGCGTGCCGGTGACGGCGCCGGCAAGCAGCACGATCGCCGCAACGATGGCCGGCATCACGCAGCCGGCTGGCGGCTGCGCATGGTCGATGTCGGCGAACAGCACGTCCGGGCTGTTGAGGCACAGTGCGCCATAGCTGTTGCGGGTGATGACGACGTCGCCGTCGCGCTGCACGATCTGCTCGCGGATCGGCACGCCCTCCACGCCGTAGTTGCTGCGCACTTCGCGGCGCGGCAGCGCCTGCCCGGCGAGGATGGCATTGAGGGCTTCGTTGGCGCGGCGGTCGGCGTGCACCTGCGCCTCTGCAGGGCCTTCGTCGGACCAGCCGAAGCGGCGCACCACCACCGGCCGGCCACGGAAGCGGGCCTGCAGGCGGGCTTCAGCCCAGTACGCGGGAACGATCATCATCGCGGGGTGCTCCATCTTCCGTGGCAGGTGCCGAATCGAGTCTGGCACAGCGCCGGGGTGCCTGCATCTGCTTGCTGCGGCGGCCGGGCCGGGGTGATAGATTGCGCGCTTCGCCTGCACTCCACCAAGGACGGAGCGATGTCCATGATCCTGCGCGGCCTGTCGGCCCTGGCCTGTGCCGGGGCAGTTGGCATGGCCACGGCGGCGGTACCGGCCGGGCCTCAGATTGTCACTGACGATGTCAGTCGCTTCTACGCGCTGTACGACAACGCAGGTGGCAAACCCAGCGTTGCGCAGTTGCGTGGATACATGGCCGAGGGTTCGGCGGGCCTGGCCGAGCTGGCGAAGGCGCGCCGGGTCACCCCCGAACGCATTGCCGAGTCCATCGCCAACCAGCCGGAACTGTATGCGCAGGGACGAAGCTGCCTGGCCGAACTGCCGGCGGTGAAACAACGCCTGACGCAGGTGTTTTCCAACCTGCAGGCCATCTACCCGCAGGCTGCGTTTCCGCCGGTGACCATCGCAGTCGGCCGTGGCCGTCCGGTCGGGCTGACCTCGAAAAGCGGGGTGATCATCGGCCTGGAAGCGCTGTGCGCAGCCGATTTCATGAATCCCAATGTGCAGGACCGCTTCGTGCACGTGATCGCGCACGAGTACGTGCACATCCAGCAGACCGGCCTGACCGACTTCGAGCCGGGCGACCCGCATGCGACGGTGCTGCGTGTTTCGCTGGGGGAGGGCATCGCCGAGTTCATCGCCGAACTGATTTCCGGCAACGTCGGCAACGGGCGCCACGCGGCCTGGACCCGTGGCCGGGAAGTGCATATCGAAAGCGCGTTCGCGCTGGATCTGGACAGCACCGATCTGTCGCCGTGGCTGTACAACTACAAGCCCGGCTCGCAGGAACCTTACGACCTGGGGTACTGGGCGGGATACCGCATCGCCAAGGCCTATTACCTGCAGGCCAAGGACAAGCGTGATGCGGTGCGAGCGCTGATCCAGCAGGACAACCCGAAGGCGATCCTGGCCGCCAGCGGCTGGACGCCGGGCATGTGGATGCCGGCAAAAGTCACGGGTGTGGCGGCGCGTACGGCTGCACGCTGAGCACAGGGCGGGGCGTTAGACTGCGGAAGATGATTTCAGGAGTACCCGCATGCGTGGATCTGTTGAGCTTGCCGCTGCCACCGTCGTGACGCTGTGCCTCGCGTTGGCTTCTCCGCTGGGCGCTGCAGAAGCCGTCGCAGTCAATCCGTTGCTGCAGACGCCGATCGACCAGCTGCGCCCCGACGAGGTTCGTTTCATGCAGCAGCGCCTGGCGGATTGGCCGCAGCTGCAACGCTATCGTGACGCGAACGTGCGACTGCCTGCGGCGGTACCGGGCCAGCCACGCGTGGTCTTCTACGGTGACTCGATCACCGAGGGCTGGGGTGCGGAAGGCAGTGCAGGATTTTTCCCCGGCAAGGGCTGGTTCAATCGTGGCATCAGCGGCCAGACCACGGCGCAGATGCTGGTGCGCTTCCCGCAGGACGTGCTGGCACTGAAGCCACAGGTGGTGGTGATCCTGGCCGGCACCAATGACATTGCCGGAAACACCGGCCTGTCCACGCAGGCGATGATTGAAGACAACCTGCATGCGATGGTGGACCTGGCCCGTGCACATGGCATCGCCGTGGTGCTGTCGTCGGTGCTGCCGGTCAGCGACTATCCGTGGCTGCCGGGCACAACGCCAGCGCCGAAGGTGCGCGCATTGAATACGTCATTGAAGCGCTATGCCGACGCGAAGCATGTGGTCTATCTGGACTACTACACGCCGATGGCCAATGCCGCCGGTGGACTGGATCCGCAGCTGGCCGAGGACGGCGTGCATCCCACGGCGAAGGGCTATGCGGTGATGGCGCCGTTGGCCGAAGCGGCGGTCAAGCGCGCGCTGCAGCAGAAGTAGCTCCCGCGGGCAGACTCGCCAGCAACCACTCGCAGAAACTGATCACCAGCGGATCGGCCGCGCTGTCCTCATGCACCAGCCAGCTCCAGCGCGGGCCGCGCACCCGTGCCTCATCCAGCGGATGCAGCAGGCCTTGATCGCAGGCGCGGGCCGCCAGCAGCTCACTGACCAGCGCGATGCCCAGCCCTTGGCAGGCGGCATCCAGCAGCTGCCCGGGCTCGGAGAAATTCATGCCTTCGCGGCGCTGGCCGACATCGGCGCCACCCTGTACCTGCCACTGGCTCCAGTCCATCTCGCGCTCGCCATGCAGGGTGAGGCGTTCGTGCGCGGGCGTGGCCAGAAGGTCGGGATGGCAGGCCGGAAAGAGGCGATCCTGCAGCAGCACGCGATGCTGGCACTGCGCCTGTGAGTCGAGGTCATCGCGTACCGCCACGTCCAGCGTCTGCGTGCTCATATCCGGCGCGTCCTCGCTGGTCAGCAGCCACAGGTCGGCGTCGGGATGCAGGCGGTGGAAGCTGGCCAGGCGCGGCACCAGCCAATGCCGGGCAAAGGCTGGGCTGGTGTTGACGATCAATTGATTCGGCTTGCGGTACTGATCGAGCCGGCGGATGCCGCTGGCCAGCTGCCGCAGCAGGGACTGGGTGGTTTCCAGCAGGTCGATGCCGGCGTCGGTGAGGGTGACGCTGCGGCCCTGCCGGAAGAACAACGGCTGCTGCAGCGAGGCTTCCAGGCCCCGGATCTGCTGGCTGATGGCCGACTGGGTCAGGTGCAGTTCCTCGGCGGCCCTGTGGAAACTACCCAGGCGGGCGGCGGCCTCGAAACCACGCAGCGCGTTCAGCGGTGGCCAATGCTTGAGCATTTCAGGTAAGTAAAACTGTTCAATTGATAGCTGAATCTATCGTTTGTTCTTATGGATGGGCAAGCGCAGCATAGCTTCCATCCCACACCGGCCCTGGAGCCAGTCATGAGCAGCCGTCGTCACTTCCTCACCCAGCTGGCGGGCGCCGCCGGTCTTGGCGGCCTGGCCGCCCTCGGCCTGGCGGGGCTGCCGGCGCGCGTATCTGCCGCGGGGCCAACTGCGGGCATCTGGCGCATGCCGGATGAGCATGGGCCGCAGGAACGTGTCTTTCTGGCCTTCGCCGCGCAACCGCGGGTGTGGGGCGCGCAGGCCGATGCGGTGAACACCGCCGTGGCACGGCTGGCCCGCACCATCGCCCGCCACCAGCCCGTCAGCGTGCTGTGCCGCCCGGCGCAGCGGAAGCAGGCGCAGGACCGCTGCGGCCGCGACAACATCGAGTTTCTCGAAGTACCGCTGGATGACATCTGGGTGCGCGATTACGGCGGTTGCTTCGTCACCAATGGCCGGGGCGGACTGGGGCTGGTCGACTTCAACTTCAACGGCTGGGGCGGCAAGCAGAGCGCACGCAACGATGGCGCGGTGGCGCCCTGGCTGGCGCAGGTGACCGGCGCGACGCTGCTGGAAAGCGATCTGGTGGGCGAGGGCGGCGGCATCGAAGTCGATGGCCATGGCACCGCGATCCTCACCGAGAGCTGCTGGGTGAACCGCAACCGCAATCCAGACTGGTCGCGCGCGGATATCGAGGCTGAGCTGAAGCATCACCTGGGCCTGCGCAAGGTGATCTGGCTGCCCGGTATTGCCGGCGAAGACATCACCGATGCGCATGTGGATTTCTATGCGCGCTTCGTGCGGCCGGGCGTGGTGGTCGCCAACCTGGACAATGATCCGGAGTCCTACGATTACGATCTGACCCGCGAGCACCTGGACATTCTGCGCGGGGCCACCGATGCCGATGGCCGTCGCCTGCAGGTGCATACGCTGCCGCCGCCGCTGGACGGGCGCGACAACGTGCATACCCGCGACAACGACGATCTGGCGATGGGCTATATCAACTACCTGCCGATCAACGGCGCGGTGGTCGCGCCGCAGTTCGGTGACGACGCAGCCGATGGCTACTGCCGTGAACTGCTGGAAGACATGTATCCCGGCCGCGTGATCGAACAGGTGGATATCGATGCGATCGCCGGTGGCGGTGGCGGCATCCATTGCGTGACCAAGAACATGCCGAAGGTAGGCTGAGTTGCCTCAGGCGTCGTCCTGCTTCAACGCCGCATCGGCCGCCAGCAGCGCCTCGGCGGCTGCACTGAGCGGCGGCGACGGCGGGGCGACCACGCCGATCGCTTCCATCATCTTCGGCATGCCCAGGAACTGGCGCGCGCGGCGGTCGTAGATGCCGGTGACCAGCAGCGCACGGGTGGCGATCTTCTGCTCGGGCCCGATCAGCACGCGCTGCTCCATGATGCCGCGCGAGCCGGCCCAGCCCACCAGGCGCGTTTCCAGGGTGAAGCGCTGGAACGGCTTGAGTTCGCGGCGGAACTGGATGGTGCCGGCACCGACGATCGGTGCCCACTTCTCGCGCAGCGCCACCCGGCCCAGGCCCATGCGCAGGATCAGGTCCAGCCGGCCCAGATCGAAGATGTTCCAGTAGCGGCCGTTGGTCATGTGCAGGTTGCTGTCCAGATCATTGGGCAGTACACGGAACTGCAGGCGCGAGACCCCGAACGGGGCCTCCAGCTTCGGCCGGAACAGACTGCACAGCAGCAAGTGGAGCAGGCGGAACCAGAGATTCATGGTTATGACGACTGTTATAGAATCGTCGATACGCTAATCTATGACGACTGTCCTGGCAAGGAGCCTGCCATGAGCCCGCGCCCCTCTGATGCGCCACAACGCGTGATTGATGCTGCGGCACAGATGCTGGCACGCGTGGGTCTCAATGCCACCAGCATCCGTGAGGTGACCAAGCTGGCCGAGGCGCCGCTGGGTTCCACCTATCACCACTTTCCCGGCGGCAAGCAGGAGTTGCTGGCGCGTGCCACTTACATGGCTGGCGACAAGGTGGAAGCGCTGCTGGTGGAGCTGCTGAAGGGCGGCGCAGTGCAGGGCCTGCAGCAGTTCCTGGCAATGTGGCGCGAGCGCCTGTTGCGCTCCGGGTTCCGCGCCGGCTGCCCGGTGCTGGCTGCTGCCGTGGAGGAGCCGGTTGACGCGGTGCCCAGCCAACCGCGCGCGGCAGCTGCCGAGGTGTTCATGCGCTGGCAGGGCCATCTGGCCGCAGCGTTCGTCGCCGACGGCCATGACCCGGCCGCCGCGGGTGGGCTGGCCAATCTGGTGATTGCCAGCGTGGAAGGTGCGGTGGCGATGTGCCGCGCGCTGCAGGACATCGCCCCGTTCGACCAGGTGGCCGCGCAGTTGCTGAAGGCCGCCGCGCCTCCTTGATCCGGCGGCACGGTCGCGGGAGACTCGGCGCAGGCCCTGACTGGACGCCGCCATGGACGAATCGCACTGCCGCCATCTGATCGAGCACTACCTGCAGGCCTACAACCGCTTCGACATCGACGCCATGCTGGCGGTGCTGGCGCATGACGTGCGTTTCGAGAACCACAGCGGTAACCAGCTCACGATGGTCACCGAAGGCATCGATGCCTTCGGCGAACTGGCACGGCAATCGGCGCCGTTGTTCCGTGAGCGCGAGCAGCGGTTGCTCGAGCTGACCTTCAAGGATGATGTGGCGCTGGCCAGCATCGGCTGGCGTGGCGTGTTCGCGCAGGACATTCCCGATGGTCCCTGCGCGGGCACGGAACTGGCCCTGCAGGGACACAGCGAGTTCGCTTTTGAGGACGGTCGCATCGTGCGGATCGTCGACCGCAGCTGATGATCAATGGCCTCGGCCCGTCGTCTGGACAGTGGCCACGGCCGCGGTAGAATCCGCGCAACACCACCCACGCGTGCCCGGCAAGGATGTCCGCATGCTGTATCAGGTTCTTGAGCTTCCATGCTCCACGATCCGCGGCACCCGGTGGCGCCGATGAAACGCACCCGTTTCTTTGCGCGGAGCCCGCTGAAGTTGCCGGTGAACCGCGCCGGTGAGCTTGTGCGCGCGCGGCGACACCTGCAGGAACGCGGTTGGCCGCGCCTGCAGATGGCGCTGATCGTGGCGCTGACCGGTGCGGCCGGTTTCCTTGCCTCGCACCTGCTGCGTCTGGCCGGTATCGACGCGATGCTGCTTCGCTACCCGATGGCCGTATTGCTGGCCTATGGCGTGTTTCTGCTGCTGATGTGGATCTGGATCCGCTGGCGCTGGGACAACGTGCTTGATGGCCTGTCGCCGGATGTGGGCAGTGGCAGCCCTTCGCCTCGCGGAGGTGCCGTGGAATCACCGTGGAGCGGCGTCGGTGGCCGTTCTGGAGGTGGCGGCGCGTCAGCTTCGTGGAATGAGTCGGCGCAGGCCGGCGGCGGCGATGCCGGTGAGCTGCCGTTGACCGGCCTAGCCGAAGACGAAGCGGGCCTGCCGTTGCTGGCGATCCTCGGCATCGTCGCGCTGGTGGCGACCGTCCTGCTGGCGAGCGTGTGGGTGGTGTGGTCTGCGCCGGTGCTGATGGCCGAATTGTTGGTGGACGCCGCCATCGCCGGTGGCCTGTACCGGCGCATGCAGGGCATGCACGAGCAGGGGTGGTGGCGGGTATGCGTGACGCACACGATCTGGCCGCTGCTCGGCCTGCTGCTGTTCTTCGTGGTGCTGGGCTGGCTCGCGCAGGAACTCGCGCCAGATGCGACCCATCTGCTGCAGGTCATTCAAGCGCTGTAGCGCCACGTTCCCGGCCGATATCCCAACCTGCTTCATTTCTTCCAGGAACTTCATGCGACAGCGCATTGCAGGGAAACGCGTCCTGGGCACAACGGTCGTTCTATCGATGGTTGCAGTCGTAGCGCTGATCGCCAGCGTGCGCCCGCAATGGCGGCAGGCAGTCGGCCCACCTCCGATCAATCTGGGAACGGCACGGATGCAGGCCGAAGTGATGGCAGAGCTCATCGACCTGCGACCGACACCACCAGGGAAGCCGCCGGAACCACCGATTCCAATCAAGGGAATCTTCTCCCCGATGCTGACCGGTAACAGTGGATCCGCGACCGCGGCAGTGCCGCTGGAAGATGTCGCGCCAGCACACTTCGAGCCGCGCGGCTGGCAGCCCGACATGCCATTTGCCGTGATGGAATGGACTGCGCCTACCTGCGGCGAAGGAGACCCCGCCCCTGTCTGCCAGGTTCGTCACAGCGTCGTGGAATGGCGTGATGATGACAGTGCAGCGTCCTTTCAACTGCAGCAGCATCTGGAGTCGATGCTGCAGGTTGTGAACCGCCGGGCTGTACGGGTACCCGACCTCGCGTTTGAGCTTGCGCATGTGCGGGCGCAGCGGATGACGTGGGACGAACTTCAGGACCGACGCGCGCGCGGTATCGAGGGATGCAAGGGTGGTCCGGGCAATACCGATCTGGGCGTTGTCTATCTGCAGCGTCCTGTGTTCAGCCTGGACGGGAACTGGGCAATGGCATCGATCGCCTCGGATCTGTGCAGCGGCGGAACGGGTATGCGCGGCCTCTACCTTCTGCACCGCAGGAATGGCGGATGGGAGCGCATTCGAGTGGAGCCTGTCCGCCATATGAGCTTTGGACACGGCCTGTGGCCCGCGTTGCCGGAGTCGTGATGACAGATACCTCGTTCAAGCCAGACCGTGACTGCCAACAACGGATCGCCTGGCGACGCATTGCATCGCTGGCGGCGGCGCTGTCGGCTTTGGCTCTCATGGCCGGGATCTGCAGCCTGCGCCCGAGGTGGCAGCAGGAGATCGGTCGGCTACCGATCAACCTGGGAACGGCGCAGATGCAGGCTGAGGCGATGGCGCTGGCGATCCGGCAGATGCCGCCATTCCCCCTTCCACCCGCATTGCCGCAGCCAACGCCAGTTCTGCCAACGTCGCTGAGCGAGGTGCCCACCGCACCGCAGACGCCGTCCACGCGCGTTGATCGATGGGGCCCGCAGGAGCAGCCGCAGTTGACCGACCCGGTGGGGGAGGACATCTACGGGATGGAGCAGACCTTGCCCTATTGCTGGCCGGGCAGCAGTGCCTCCATCTGCCAGGAGGTGGACGATCTGGTCCTGCCGCTGGACGATTGGTGGCCGCCGGACATCCATGCGCTGCGGTTGCAGCTGCAGGCGGACCTGGTTCCCGCCAATCGCCGGTCCACGCCAGTGCCTGCGGCCGCATTGGCCGGTGCGCAGCGGATGGACAGCGCGGGGCTTCGAGTGCTGCGGGAGCAGGGGTGCGGGGCAACGGTGCATGGGCCGACTCGGACATACGACCACGTCGCCTATCTGACCCGGCCCGTTTTCAGCGTCGATGGGCAGTGGGCTATGATCGCGGTCGCCTGGGATTCGTGTTCCGGCGATTTCGTCTACCGGGAGCTTGTCGTGCTGCATCGGGAACAAGGACGCTGGATGGCCGAACCCCCGGAACGGGGTCTGGGCGGCGTATGGGACGGCCGCATACTGCGGCCCTAGACGTACAACCACTGACGAGGAAGAGCGCATGGATGTCGCTGCACGCAGGAACAGGACGTTGTTTCGTTGGATCATGGTGACGCTGTTGGCGGTACTGATGCCGTTTGCAGCACTGGCGCAGCCCGCAGCCGGGCAGGCCGATGGCGCCGAAGCCGCCACTGCCGCGGAAGAGGCCCAATGCCGCGCCTGCAGCTATGAGCGTATCGGGCCCAAGATCGATATCGGACTGGTTGCACTGGTGTCGCTGCTGGTGGTGGGCTTGCTGGTAGCGGTGTCCCGCGAGTGGGGCACCACGTCGCAGCGCTGGACCTGCCGCACGCTGGCCCTGCTGCTGGTGGGTGTCGGCGTGGCGTTGCTGTGGTGGGCTGGCAGCGTCGTCTACCTGGGCTACAACCCGTGGCAGGAAATGGCCGCCCCTGTCGATGGCTCGCTCACCTCGACACTGCTCAACACCTCACCGAAGTGGCTGGCGGCGCTGGTGTTGATTGGTTTCGCACCTTCCATCTGGAAGCGCAGCGAGCGCCTGCCGGCCTGGCGTATCGGCTGACCCTGGAACGACGGCGCCGACTCACATCCGGCGCCGCCTGCGGTAATCAGTCAAAGCGCCAGCGCACGCCCGCATAGACGCCACGCCCATCGCCCGGAGTCGAGCGTGCGACATCCTTGCCGGCGTCGTCGTAGCCCGGCGTGACCGTGGCGGCGTAGTGGCGGTTGCCGATGTTGCGCATCTCCGCCCAGGCCTGCCAGCGGCCACCGGGTGCGTCGTAGCCGATGCGGCTGCCGAAGATCACATGGCTGTCGGCCCAGTAGCTGTTGGCGTAGTCCACCGCGATGCGCGAGGCGTATTCGGTGTTCAGCGCCGCGTACAGGCCGGACGCGTGATCGAAGCGCAGCTCGGCCTGGTAGCCGTGGCGCGGCAGGCCGGGCAGGCGGTTGCTGCCGAAGCGTGCATCGTGGCGATAACGGAAATCACTGAAGGTGTACGCCTGGCGCAACGACAGGCGCCCCGGCGCGGCCTGCCACAGTGTGCTGTCCAATCCGGCTTCGATGCCACGGTGCACGGTGGGGCTGGCGTTGTTCTCTGCGATGAACAGGTTCGGTACCGGCTGCAGCTCCACGCTCAGCAGCTCGTGGTTGACGTGCGCGTAGTAGCCGGTCAGTTCCCAGCGGCCCAGCACGGCGTCGCCGCGCGCACCCAGTTCCAGCGTGGTGGCGGTCTGGTTCTGCATCGGCACCGGCGCGCGCTGGCGGCCGGTAGACGGGCCATTGCCCGGCCCGAAGTACTGGTTCGAGCCCCAGATCATCGACCACGGATGCGGCGCTTCCACCGAGCGGCTGAGGTTGCCGAACCACTGGGTCTGGGCGCTGTGCTGCCAGGTGAAGCCCAGTCGCGGCGCATAGTCCCAGTCGTGGTCGCGCAGACGGCCGCCGCTGCTCGGCCAGGTCACCTGCACATCGCGGCGGGTGTTGATCAGTGCCAGCCCGGTCTGCATGCGCAGGCGGTCATTGAAGGTGAGGGTATTGCCGACGTGCAGCGTGCTGTCGGTGCCGTGGTGGCGGAAGTCACGCGTGCGCGTACCGGCGGCATAGCCGTTGCTGGCAAAGCGCAGCGACTCGCGCACATCGGCGTCCAGATCGTGGGTGATGCGCAGACCGACCGTGGTTTCGCTGTCCAGGCCGAACAGCTGGTGGCGGCGGCGGTAGTCCAGCGTGGCGTTGAGGTTGGCGTAGTCCAGCTGCTGCCGGTACAGGCTCTCGTTCAAGTCCATCGGGTACGCGTGATAGACCAGCCCGGCCTGCAGCGAGGAGTCCTCATCGATCTGCAGCGTGGTGACGTTGCCCACCCAGGTGCTGCCCGGCTGCGGGCGGCGCGCATCGATGGCCAGGTTGGCCGCATTCGCGGCGCGTGGATCGTTGCGGATCTGATCGCGGGTCAGGCGGCCGGGCGTTTCATGATTCGTTTCGCGATAGCGCACGAAGAAACGCGTCTGCAGGTCGGGCGTGATCTGCCAGCCGATGTTGGCCATCGCGCCCTTGCCGTCGCCGCGCGCATGGCGCTGGTAACCGTCGAATTCGGTATCGTTGTAGGCCAGGAAGTAGTCGACATCACCACTGACGCCGCCCCAGCTGATGCCCCGCTTCTGGTAGCCACGGCTGCCGGCTTCGTAGTGCAGCTGCACGCCGGCCGAATCACGACCGCTGCGGCTGACGTAGTCGATGGCACCGCCCAGCGCCAGCGCGCCGCGCTCGAAGCCGTTGGCGCCGCGCAGCACTTCCACGCGTGACAGCCACAGCGGTTCCAGCAGCTCGTAGGGCGTGCCGCCGGGGCCGGTCAGTGGCAGGCCGTCGATCGACACGGCGATGCCCGAGGCGTGCGCACCCGGGCCACGGTTGATGCCCGAGCCACGGATCGAGATCTTGGTGCCTTCGTTGCCCGGCGATTGCGCGCTGATGCCCGGCTGGTAGGCCAGCACATCGGCACTGCTGGACAGTCGGCTGTTGGCCTTGGACACGTCGATGACGTTGCTGGCGCCGGGCACGCGCTTCAGCGCCTCGCGTGCCTGCGTGCTGGCATCGGCAGCAGCGGTGACCTGCACGGCATCCAGCGTGGTGGCCTGCGGGGCTGCAGTGGCGGTGGAGGAAAGGCCGAGGGAAACGGCCAGGAACAGCAGCGAGGGGGTGGGGCGGTACGACGAGAGCGACATGCGGGAATGCTGTAAACCACGAAAGTGGCGCGCAAGTTAACAGGTTGCGAGCGGTACGTCACCCATCACCGGCGTATGGGGGCTGGTGCGCCTGTAGAGCCGAGCCCATGCTCGGCTGCTTTTTTACGGAGCCGAGCATGGGCTCGACTCTACAGCAGGGTTTACTGCGAAGGCTTCGCCAGCGCCTTGGCCTTCGCGTACAGCGCCTTGGCAGTCTCCGCATCACCCAACGCTGCATGGCACTCCGCCAAGCTGTCCCACACATTGGCCGAATCCGGATACAACTCGGCGTTGAGCGCGAACACCTTCAATGCCCTGCGTGCACCCAGGCTCTGGCGGATGGCATAGCCATCGGCATTGATCGCACGCTCCAGTTCATCGGTCGCAATGCCGCTGCTGTCACGCAACCGTGTGCGCAGGGCTGGTGCAGCGCCTGCATCATCATCCAGCGCATAGGCAATCAAGCGTTCGGACAACACCGCATGCGGAAATTCCTTCGGTGCGGCCACCGCCATCGTGCTTTCCACCAGCGTGCTCGACCACACATTGCGCGCACTGCCATTGGTCAGGTACACGAATACCCAGTAGCCATTCGCCAACGTGCCCTTGTAGGCCAACCGCGCACGCACGCGGGTACCGCCATCGTGACCGACCTGGGTGTAGCCATCGCTGCGCACGGTATCCCAGCCGGTGGAGAAGAAATTGTTGCCGCCACCGGCCAGTTTCTGCGGCTGCCAGAGTTTTTCCAGGGTCGCCGTGCGCAGCAGCTTGCCGGTCGCCAGCGCCTGCAGGAAACGGTTCATGTCGCCTACGGTGGTCTGCAGATCGGCATGGCCCCAGCCGTAGCCCGGCCAGGGATCTTCATTGGCCGGTTGCAGGTGGCCGTCCTTGCCGATGTAGGGCACGGCCGCGCGCTGGGCGGGCACGCTGGCGATGCCCCACGAGGTGCTGGTCATTTTCAATGGCTGCAGGATGCGTTCGCGCGCGATGGCCGGGTAGGGCTTGCGGTAGTGCGCTTCCAGCAAGGCGGTCAGCACCAAGTAGTTTGCCTGGGTGTACTGCACGCGGCTGCCGGTGGCGAACTGCATCGGTGCCGCGCCGGCCACCTTCAGTGCAGCGGCAAGATCAGGGGCTACACCGGGGTAGCCCTTGCTGACCCAGCGGTTGTCCACGCGGTCGTAGTACTCGCCGATACCTGAGCTGTGGTTGAGGAAATCGCGCACGTGGATCGCCTGCCATGCAGTGGGCAGGTCCTGCACATAGCGACTGGCCGGCGCATCCAGATCCACCTTACCCTGGTCCACCAGCTGCATCACCAGCGTGCTGGTCAGCAGCTTGGCCATCGATTGCGCGGCGAAGATGGAATCGACGGTGGCAGGCGCGTGGGTAGCGGGATCACGTTCACCGCTGGCGCCCTGGTACAGCACCTGGCCGTTGTGTGCGACCAGCACTGCCTGGCCGGCAATGCCGTAACGCTCGCGGTTGGCCTTCAGCTGGGTGTCGAGCTGATTGGAAAGATCGCCGGCAGTTTCAAGCGCCGAAACGGGTGGGATCGCAAACAGCGTGCAGAGCAATGCAGCAGCCAGGGTGCGGTACATCGCGGTGATCCGTCAGCGGTGATGGCGCATGTTGGTCAGCGACGGGCATTGGGTCAAGCATGTAGAGCCGAGCCCATGCTCGGCTGCCTTCGGGTCAGGCGTCGTGGGCCCGGACGCATTGAGCCGAGCATGGCTCGGCTCTACAGGTGCTTTACGGTAGTGGCGGCCGCGGGGCGGCCCCCCAGCAAACAGCCCCGAAAAACCCCCAGATCCACGACCAATTAATTC